>NZ_JBFAOC010000043.1:0-53357 GCF_040675055.1 Micromonospora sp. NPDC049662 | reverse complement strand
TTCCACCACAACATACTTACCACCGCGTTGGGGGGGGGGGGGGGGGGGGGGGGGGGGGGGGGGGGGGGGGGGGGGGGGGGGGTTACCAGTTGGTGGAGGCGGGGGCCTTGGGCCAGGGCTTGGACTCGGGCTTGATGAGGTAGGCGACGCCGCCGGAGCCGCCGGAGACTCCGCCGCTGGCGTTGGTGCGCTTGGTACGCAGCCAGATCTGCTCGAACTGGGTGCGCTTGTAGACGTTGCGGACGACGTCGTTGCTGGACGAGGCCGGGTCGTTGACGATCACGTCACCGTCGGCGGTGAAGCCGACCACCACGAAGAGGTGCCCCGAGGTGCCGTAGTTCGCCCCGTCCAGCTCACTGGCGAGGAAGGACTGGCTGGTCACCACGGGGATGCCGGCGGCGATGAAACGCTCCAGCTCGTCCAGGGAGTGCAGCCGGGTGACCCGCCCCTCAAGGCCGGGGAAGCTGGCCGCGTACGCGGTGTTGAACGGCCAGTTGCCCGCGCCGTCGTACGCGTAGTCGAAGGTCATCCGGGCGGCGTGGTTGACGGTCGGGTCCGGGTAGGTCGGGTCCACCCAGGACGTGTCGGCCGTCGAGGGCTTGCGACCCCAGTACTCGACGACCATCTCCGTGGAGGTGGGTGAGCACCACGCCTCGCCGCCGCCGTCGTACTCGGGGTAGTGCCCCTTGTGGACGTTCTGCGAGTAGCGGGGCACCGGCAGCTCGACGCCCCAGGCGATGTGCCCGGCGCTCGGCGGGACGGTGAACCGGTCCGGCACGGCGGAGCTCATCGCGCCGAGCATCCGTACCACCGGGGCGGCGGTCTGCCCGGGGGTCCGGTAGAGGGTCAGCCGCAGCTGGTACGACCGCAGCAGCACCCCGGCGTCGGCGTCGTCGATGCTGAACGTGTCGGTCCAGACCGTCGACCAGGGATCGCCCTGCCCGTCGAGGCTGGTCCGCTTGATGTCGGTGTCGCCGGAGGCCCAGCGGCCCAGGACGTACCAGGGGGTCTGGTCGCCGTTGGTGTAACCGCCCTGCATCTCCACCTGGATCCAGGTGCCGGTGGGGGTCTCGGCGTTCCAGGAGGCGATCAGTTCGGTGGCGTCGAAGCCGATCCGGGTCACGGGCGAGGTCCAGGTGCCGTACTCCCAGGTGCGGGTGACGCCGGTGTGCGGGTCGGCGTACTCGGTGGTGCCGGTGGGGCGGGCCAGGGTGACGCCGGAGCGCGGGCCGGGCACGACGCGGGTGCCGGCCTGGCTGCCACGGTGCCAGTCGGCGGGCCCGGACCAGTCCTGGAAGGTGATCTGTTCGTCGTGGGCGGGTGCGGGTGGCCGGGCCGCCGCGGCGGGGGCCGCGGTGGCGAGCAGGGTGAGCGCGCTGACGCCGGCGAGGGCGGCCGCGTGCAGGCGGGAGGGGGCCATGGGTGCTCCGCGGTGTCGAGTGGGGGCATCGTCGCTGGTCAGTTTTCCGCTTGGAAGGAAGTTTCGCCAGATGTTCAGCGGCAGAAAATCATTGCCGCAGCGATGGTCAACCTGGGATGGATTTCGCGGCGATCGATATTGATATGACCATGTGACTGATGGTGAAGTGTGCATCACCGAGCGGGATCTTCCGCCCTTTGAGGAGGTAGTCCATGGCCCTCCGCCCACCTCACTCTCTCCGCCGCGTCCTGGTGCTCGCCGTCGTCACCGGACTGGGAATCGTCACCGTCGCCGCCGGACCGGTCGCCGCCAAGCCGACGCCGGACCGCACCGCCGAGTCGGCCGCCGCCGGTTACCGGGTCCTCGGGCCCCGGACCCTCGCCGACCGCAACGCGGTGGCCCGCACCGGGGCCGCCATCGACTACTCCGAGCACGGCGTCCTGCACGTCTCGGCCACCGCCGCCGAGGCCGCCGCGATCGGCAAGCTCGGCTTCCGGCTGGAACCGCTCGCCCCGCCACCGAGCGCCGAACGCGGCGCGGGCGAGGTGGGCACGCTGGCGTTCCCGCCCGCCGACTCCAACTACCACGACTACGCGGAACTGACCGCCGTCGTGAACCAGGCCGTCGCCGACCACCCGGCCATCGCCCGCAAGATCAGCATTGGTACGTCGTACGAGGGCCGCGACCTGATGGCCGTGAAGATCTCCGACAACGTCGGCACCGACGAGAACGAGCCGGAGATCCTGTTCAACGCCCAGCAGCACGCCCGTGAGCACCTGACCGTCGAGATGGCGATCTACCTGCTCAACCTCTTCACCGACAGCTACGGCAGCGACTCCCGGATCACCAACATCGTCAACAGCCGGGAGATCTGGATCGTGCCGACCGTCAACCCGGACGGCAGCGAGTACGACATCGCCACCGGGTCGTACCGGTCCTGGCGCAAGAACCGTCAGCCGAACAGCGGCTCGTCAAACGTCGGCACCGACCTGAACCGCAACTGGTCCTACCAGTGGGGCTGCTGCGGCGGGTCGTCCGGCACCACCTCGTCGGAGACGTACCGCGGCCCGTCGGCGTTCTCCGCGCCGGAGACGCAGGCGCTGCGCAACTTCGTGAACAGCCGCGTCGTCGGTGGCGTCCAGCAGATCAAGGCCAACATCGACTTCCACACGTACTCGCAACTGGTGCTCTGGCCGTACGGCTACACCACGGCGAACACCGCCACCGGGATGAGCGCGGACCAGTACAACACCTTCGCCACCATCGGTCAGCAGATGGCGGCCACCAACAGCTACACGCCGGAGCAGTCCAGCGACCTGTACATCGCCGACGGCACCAGCATCGACTGGATGTGGGCCACCCACGGCATCTGGGCGTACACCTTCGAGATGTACCCGGGCTCCTCCGGCGGTGGCGGCTTCTACCCGCCCGACGAGGTGATCCCCGCACAGACCACCCGTAACCGCGAGGCCGTACTCATGCTCAGCGAGTACGCCGACTGCCCGTACCGGGCCATCGGCAAGCAGTCGCAGTACTGCGGTGGCGGTGGGGGCACCACGGTCTGGTCGGACACCTTCGAGACCGCCACCGGCTGGACGATCAACCCGTCCGGCACCGACACCGCGACCCTCGGAGCGTTCGAGGTGGGCGCCGCCCAGGCGACCACCTCCTCCGGCGCGAAGCAGCTCACCCCGTACGCCGGCTCGAACGACCTGGTCACCGGCCGGCTCGCCGGTTCGGCGGCCGGTGACTACGACGTCGACGGCGGTGTGACGAGCGCCCGGTCGCCGGCGGTGACCCTGCCGTCGTCCGGCACGCTGACCCTCTCGCTGGCCTGGTACCTGGCGCACGGCTCGAACGCCTCGTCGGCCGACTACCTGCGGGTGAGCGTCGTGCACAGCGGCGGCACCACCGCCCTGCTCACCCAGACCGGCGCGGCCAGCAACCGGAACGGGAGCTGGGCGGTGGCGAGCCTCAACCTGAGCCCGTACGCCGGGCAGTCCGTCCGCATCCTCGTCGAGGCGGCGGACGCGTCCGGCGCGAGCCTGGTGGAGGCGGCTGTGGACAACGTCACCATCACGGCCTCCTGAGCGGGTGGGGCCCCGTACCGCCCCTGCGGGGCCCCACCACCCGCTTCCGAGCCTCCCGATCCTGGACAAAGGCCCCACGCCTGATCGTCGTACGTCGATCGGTCGTTGATCGATCCGGCACGTCCCGGCGGTGCGCTACCGTCTTAGCGACCAATCCGCAGCGAAGCCGGTGTGAAACCGGCGCTGTCCCGCAACTGTGATGCCCCGCCGACGGCGGGGACGAGCCAGGTCGCCTGCGGAGGGGTCGCGACACGCGCTCTCGAGGAAGGGCGCCTCGTGGGCGGGCGTACCGAAGTCCTGTCGGCGAAGCACCACACTCCTCGACCGACAGGAGGCCCCATGTTCAGACGTACCCCTCGGCTCTTCGCCGCGACCCTCGCGGTCGCCGCGCTCGCCCTCGGCGCGTGCGCGGAGAAGACCGACGACAAGCCGGCCGCCGGCACCGCGGCCGCCAGCTACCCGGTGACGGTCGGCTCGCTCACGCTCGACAAGCGTCCCGAGAAGATCGTGTCGCTCTCGCCCAGCGCCACCGAGATGCTCTTCGCGATCGGCGCCGGCCCGCAGGTGAGCGCCGTCGACGACCAGTCCAACTACCCGGCTGAGGCGCCCAAGAGCGACCTGTCCGGCTTCCAGCCGAACGCCGAGGCGATCGCCGGCAAGAACCCCGATCTGGTGGTGCTCTCCAACGACACCAACAAGATCGTCGACCAGCTCAGCAAGCTGAAGATCCCGGTGTACCTGACCCCGGCGGCGACCACGCTTGACGACTCGTACCAGCAGATCACCGACCTGGGCACCCTGACCGGGCACGCCGACCAGGCCGCCGACGTCGCCAAGCGGATGAAGGACGACATCGCCAAGCTGGTCAAGGACCTGCCCCAGCGCACCGAGAAGCTCACCTACTACCACGAGCTGGGCCCGGAGCTGTACAGCGCGACCAGCAAGACCTTCATCGGCTCGATCTACAGCCTCGTCGGCCTGACCAACATCGCCGACCCGGCCGACGCCGACGGCAAGAACGGCGGCTACCCGCAGCTGTCGCAGGAGGTCATCGTCAAGGCCGACCCGGACTTCGTCTTCCTGGCCGACTCGAAGTGCTGCCAGCAGAACGCCGACTCGGTGAAGGCCCGCAGCGGCTGGGCCGGGCTCACCGCCGTCAAGAACAACCAGGTCGTCACGTTGGACGACGACATCGCCTCCCGCTGGGGCCCGCGCGTCGTCGACCTGCTCCGGACGATCATCGACGCGGTCGCCAAGGTGCCCGCGTGACCGTGGTCGGTCCGTGACCGGAACGTCGCAGATGACCTCTGGAGCACCCGCCACCCGGCCGGCCGGTACGCCTCGCGCGTCCCGGCCCGCCGGGCTGCGTGCGCGCTGGCTGGTCATCGGTGTCCTCGCGGTGCTCGTCGCGCTCGTCGCCGGGGTGTCGCTCGGACCGGTCAGCCTGCCACCGGGCAGCGTCGCCATCGAGCTGCTCAACCTGATCCCCGGGGTGCACCTCGACAGTGGACTGAACGAGCGGGAAATCGCCATCGTCACCGAACTGCGGCTGCCCCGGGTCGTGCTGGGTCTGCTCGTCGGCGGTCTGCTCGCCCTCGCCGGTGGCTGCTACCAGGGCGTCTTCCGCAACCCGCTGGCCGACCCGTACCTGCTCGGAGTGGCCGCCGGCGCGGGCCTCGCGGTCACCGCGGTGATCGCCCTCGGCGGCGTCGGTCGGCAGGGCGCGATCTCCGGGCTGCCGTTGACCATCCCGCTGGCCGCGTTCGTCGGTTCGCTGCTCGCCGTCACGATGACCTACCTGCTCGGCGCGGCCGGCGGGCGGAGCCGGTCCCCGGCCATGCTGATCCTGGCCGGGGTGGCGGTCTCGGCGTTCCTTTCCGCCGGGCAGACGTATCTGCTCCAGCGCCACGCCGACAGCATCCAACCGGTCTACTCCTGGCTGCTCGGCCGGCTGGCGACCGCCGGCTGGCACGATGTGCTGCTCGTGCTGCCGTACGCGGCCGTGACTACGGTCGTGGTGCTGCTGCACCGTCGTGAGCTGGACGTCCTCGCGCTCGGCGACGACGAGGCGACGAGCCTCGGCCTGCACCCGCAGCGCTCCCGGTACCTGCTGATCGCCGCCGCGTCCCTGGGCACCGCCGCGGCGGTCTCGGCGACCGGCCTGATCGGCTTCGTCGGCATCATCGTGCCGCACACCGTCCGGCTGCTCGCCGGGTCGAGCTACCGGGTGATCCTGCCACTGTCGCTGCTGTTCGGCGCCGCGTTCCTGGCCCTGACCGACGTGGTCGCCCGTACCGCCGCCGCCCCGGCCGAAATACCGATCGGCGTGGTCACCGCCCTGCTCGGCGGCCCGTTCTTCGTCCTCGTGCTGCGGACCGCCCGCCGGGTTCTCACGTGACTCCGGGTGCGCCGGCCGTCGAGGTCCGCGAGCTGCACGTCAGCCTGGACGGCACGCCGATCCTCACCGGCGTCGACCTCACCGTCGCCGTCGGCGAGTGGGTCACCGTGATCGGCCCGAACGGCGCCGGCAAGTCGACCCTGTTGCGCGCCGTCGGCGGCCTGCTGCCCGCGCCGGACGCCATCTCCCTCTTCGGTACGCCGAGCGGCGCGCTGCACCGCCGTGAACGCGCCCGGGTGGTGGCGACGGTGACGCAGTCCCCGGCGGTGCCGCCCGGCATGTCGGTCCTGGACTACGTGCTGCTCGGGCGTACCCCGTACATCCCGCCGCTCGGTCGGGAGTCGGCCGCCGACGTGACCGCCGTCCACGACGTGCTGGACCGCCTGGACCTCGGCGGCTTCCACCGCCGCGAGCTGGCCACCCTGTCCGGGGGAGAGCGACAGCGGGTCTTCCTGGCCCGCGCGCTCGCCCAGGGCGCGACGCTGCTGCTGCTCGACGAGCCGACCAGCGCGTTGGACATCGGCCATCAGCAGGAGGTCCTGGAACTGGTCGACCAGTTGCGCCGGGCACACGGCCTGACGGTGCTCGCCACCATGCACGACCTCTCCCTCGCGGGCGAGTACGCCGACCGGATGGTCATGCTCGCCGAGGGGCGGGTGGTGGCGACCGGCACGCCGCACGAGGTGCTGACCGAACACCTCCTCGCGACTCACTACCGGGCGAGCGTCCGGGTGCTCCCCGGCACCAACGGCCCCCTGGTGGTCCCCGTCCGCCCCGGTTCGTGACCCGGGCGGCAGGGCTCCCGGGTCAGGGGCCCAGGTCGATGACCGAGAAGAGGGCGCCCTGGGGGTCGCGCAGGGCGGCGAACCGGCCGGTCGGGATGTCCCGCGGTGGCACCAGGATGGTCCCGCCCAGTTCGGCGGCGCGCGCGGCGGCGGCGTCCGCGTCGGTCACCGCGAAGTACACCGTCCAGTACGCGGGCAGGTCGGCCGGGTAGCCGTCGCCCAGCGGCGGCATCATCCCGGCGACGATCCGCGCCCCGAGCCGCCACCCCGTGTACGTCATGCCGCCGACCGGTTGTTCGTCCGGCTGCCAGCCGAACACCAGCTCGTAGAAGACCTTCGCGCCCTCCGGGTCGGGCGTGACCAGTTCGTTCCAGCTCATCGCGCCGGGCACGTTGAACACCTCGGCCCCGGGCATCGCCAGCGGCTGCCAGACGCTGAACGTCGCGCCCGCCGGGTCGGAGAACACGGCCATCCAGCCCCGGTCGAAGACCTCGAACGGCGGTACGACGACCTGCCCGCCGGCCCGTTCGACCCGTCCGGCGGCCAGTTCCGCGTCGTCGGTGGCGATGTACGTCGACCAGATCGGCACCTGGTCCTCGATGGCGGGCGGTCCGACACCGGCCACCGGCCTGCCGTCGAGCAGGAAGACGGTGTAGCCACCCGCCTCGGGCTCCGGGGTCACCCGTCCGGTCCAGCCGAACAGTTCGGGGTAGAAGCGCCGTGCGTCGGTCAGGTCCGGGGTGGCCAGGTCGGCCCAGCACGGCGTGCCCGGCGGGACGGTGCTCACGTCAAGACCCCTCTCGGCGGGCGGCCACGGGCGGGCCCCCTGCGGGAATCCTGGCACCGTCCCGCTGGGGCACGGGGCGGAAACGGACGAATCGTCAGCTGAACCGGCGACCCTCGTCCCGTCGGTACGCCCACGCGGCGAGCGAGGCGAGGAGCACGATCCAGACGGCGAGCATGATCATCGCGAGTGGCTGGACGGGATAGTCGCCGACCGCCCACCACATCAGTTCGGCCGCGCCCCGGGTGGGCAGGAACGGCGCGATCGTCTCGATGAAGCCGGGCGCGTCGCCCGGCGCGGAGAGCAGTCCACCGCCGAACGCGAGCGGCAGGAAGACGACCTGGGCCACCACGATCGCCGCCTTGCTGGGCAGCGAGTAGCCGATGGCGAGGCCCATCAGCGTGAACGGCACCGAGATGACGGCCACGATGACGGCGGTAAGCAGGAACGCCGTCGCGGTGACCCGGGCCGGGGTGAGCGTCGCGCCGATCACCACGACCGGGATCAGCGACAGGTACGTCAACGCGAGGCCGGCCAGCACCCGGCCCGCGAACCGGGGCGCCGGTCCGGCCGGCAGGGTCCGGGTGTACGGACTCCACGGCTGGTCGCGGTCCTCGGCGACGCCGACGCCGTACTGGAAGATGTTGGCGCTCATCACCGAGAAGGTGATCATCGACGCGGTGGCGAAGGTGGCGCCGACCGGATCGTCGCCGGTGAACGGCACCACGAAGAAGATCATCGCGGCGGCGGGGAAGAAGGCGCTGCCGAAGACGGCCACCGGAATCCGGATGATCTCCAGAAGCTGGTAGCGGGCGTGGACCAGGGCGAGCTGCACGGTGCGCCTCCTCAGACGGCGGTGGGTTGGCCGCTGGCGGCGGCAGCGGGTGGGGCCTGCGACGGCGTGTCGGTCCCGCCGGTGAGGGCGAGGAACGCCTCCTCCAACGACGTGGGCCGGACCTCCAGGTCGGTGAAGGCGGCCTGGGAGCGGACCAGCGCCCGGACCAACTCGTCGGAGTCGGTGGTGAGCAGGTGCAGGCGTCCGTCGACCCGTTCGGCGCGGACGACGCCGGGCAGGTCGGGCACCTCGTCGGTGACCAGGCTGACCCGGCGTACGCCGACGATGCCGCGTACGGCGTCCACGGTGTCGTCGGCGAGCACCCGGCCCTGCCCGATCACCACCACACGGCGGGCGAGCGCCTCCACCTCCTCCAGGTAGTGGCTGCTCAACAGCACCGTCCCGCCGTCGTCGTGGAAGGCCCGGATCGCGTCCCACAGGGTGTGCCGGGCGGTGACGTCCAGGCCGGTGGTCGGCTCGTCGAGCAGGACGAGTCGGGGCCGGCCGACGAAGGCCAGCGCCACGGCCAGCCGGCGACGCTGGCCGCCGGACAGTCCGCCGGTCTGCCGCCGGGCGAGGTCGCCCAGGCCGAAACGGTCGAGCAGTTCGCCTCGGGGCACCGGGTCGGGGTAGTGGGCGGAGACGAAGTCGACGACCTCACCGACCCGCAGCGTGCCCGGGAGACCGGTCTCCTGCGGGGTGACGCCGATCTGCCGCCGCGCCTCCGGGTCGCGCGGGTCGCGGCCGTTCAACTCGACCCGCCCGGAGGTGGGTCGGCGCAGACCGACCAGCAGGTTCATCAGGGTGCTCTTGCCGGCGCCGTTCGGGCCGAGCAGGCCGACCAGTTCGCCGGCCCGGACCTCCAGGTCGACGCGGTCGAGGGCGAGGACGTCGCCGTACCGGCGGCTGACCTGGTCGGCGCGGGCGAGGGTCATGACTGCTCCTTCGACGCTGTGGAGTCCGCAGGGGAGGGGTCGAGCAGGCTCCGGATCGCTTCGGTGTACTCCTCGAACGCCAGCCGACCGCGCCGGCTGAGCCGGATCAGAGTGGCCGGCGTACGTCCACGGTGGGTCTTGCTGATCTCGACGTAGCCGGCGTCCTCCAGCTTGCGGAGGTGGACGGAGAGGTTGCCGGCGGTCATCGCGAGCAGTTCCTGGAGCCGGGGAAACGTGATTCGGTCGCCGTCGCCGAGCGTGGAGAGCGCGGCGACCACCCGCAGCCGTGCCTGGGCGTGGATGACCGGATCGAGGTCGGTCACGAGCGCCCTTGCTGGCGCAGTCGGGCGATTGCGCCGGCGACCAGGATGCCGACGCCGCCGGCCACCGAGATGACCAGCGCGTGCCAACCCGGCCCGGCGATCGCGCCGACCACGTTGATGACGCTGACCCAGACGCCGAGACGGAACAGGTCCCGGTCCAGCCAGATCGCGCCGCCGGCCATGTGCAGCGCGCCGGTGAGGCCCACCGCAGCGGCCGACCAGAGCAGGCCCGCCAGGTCGTGCGGCAGGTGCTCGGACACCCGGCCCACCGCCGCGTAGACGCTCACCGTGCCCAGCGCCCAGGCGCACCCGTACCAGCGACCCCGCACCGCCGAGTCGCCGGTCACCTGCCCGTACGCCCGCGCGCCCGCCACCGCCTGGATCGCCCCGGCGACGATCAGCAGGGCGAAGAGCACGGTCAGGGGCAGCCAGTCGGGCAGCGCGACCAGCACCCGACCACCCGGGGAGAAGCGCAGGAAGAACAGCCCGAAACCGATCAGCCAGGCCACGCCCCACGGCCAGTAGAGCAGCCGGGCGTCGGGCTGTAGGCGGCGCACGGTGGCGGCGCGCTGGTCGTCGATCAGCCGGAGAGCGGTGGCGGCGTCGGAGGGTGGAAGGTCGTCGTCGTCGGGCCCCATGCAAACTACTTTACGATGCAAAGTTGAACCTGTGTGCCCCGCGCGACTGCCCGGTTGCCGACAGAGACGCCGCGCACTTGCCCGCCGACCGTGCCTCAGGACGTGCCCGACGCCCGGGTACGTGCGACAGGCGTCGGCCGTGCCCCAGGACGCGGTCGACGTCCGGGCATCCGCGGCAGGAGTCGGCCGTGCCCCAGGACGCGGTCGACGTTCAGGGGATCTGCGGGCGGCGACCTACAGCGGCACCGGTGCCAGCGGCGCGGCCTGCGGCGCGGTCAGCAACGGCGCGGGCAGCGGTTCGGTGTGCAGCACCGACAACCGGGACACCGCGCGGGTGAGCACCACGTACAGCCGGTGCAGCCCGCGCGGCTCGGCCGCGACGATCGCGGCCGGCTCGACCACCACCACGTGGTCGTACTCCAGGCCCTTGACCAGCGTCGCGGGCACCACCGTGACCCGCTGGGCGGCCGTGACGTCGTCGGCGCTCGCGGTGGTGACGCCGTCGGCGGCCAGCGCCGCGCGCAGCCCGTCGACCGCGTCGTCCGCGGCGATCACGCCCACCGACCCGTCGTGCGCGAGCGCCGCGCGCACCTCGGCCACCGTCGCGGCGGTCAGGTCGGCCACGGTACGCACCTCCAGGCCGCCGTCGTGACGCAGCGACTCTGCCGGGGGTACGTCCACCGCGAGCGCCGGCAGCAGCAGGTTGGCGAAGGCCACCACCGCGGCGGGCACCCGGAAGCCGACCGTCAGCGGGACCACCACGGCGTCCGGCTTGCCCAGGTGTGTCAGGGACTCCCGCCAGTCGGTCGCCGCCCACGGCGCGGTGCCCTGCGCGAGGTCACCGAGGAGCGTGATCGAACCGTGTTCACTCCGGCGGGCGATGGCCCGACACTGCATGGGGGACAGGTCCTGCGCCTCGTCCACCACCACGTGCCCGAACCCGGAAGGTCGCTCCAACAGCCCGGCCGCCTCGTCGACGAGCACGGCGTCCGCGGCGGTCCAGCGGGTGGCCTTCGGGGTACGCGCCGGCTTCGCCCACACCAGCAACTCCTGCTCGGCGTCGTTGAGCAGCCCGTCCGCGGCGGCGGCGAGGCGGGCCGGGTCGGCGAGCAGGCCGTGCACCAGCCCTTCCGGGGTAAGTGCCGGCCAGACCGCGTCCAGGAAGTCCACCACCGGCCGACACCGGCCCATCCGGCGCAGCCACGCGTCGCCGGGCGACTCGGCCCGCCGCGACTCGGCCTGCCGCTGCAGCAGACTCACCACCCGCGCCCGGACCCGCTCCCGACCGGTGCCGTACGGCAGCCCTTCCCGTCGGGTCTCCTCGACGATCCGGTGCAGCGGCTCCAGCCCGATCCGCCACCGGAACGAGCCGTCGGAGACGGTGATCGAGTCGGTAGGCGTACCGATCTGGGCCTGCACCGCCCTGCGCAGCACGGTCGCCATCCGCGCGTCGTGCTTCAGCGCGGCGGCGGCCGGCGTCTCCACCGCCCGCACCGGAACCCGCGAGATCAGCTCCTCCACGGTGGCCTGCTCGACCTCGACCTCGCCGAGGGCCGGCAGCACCGCCGCGATGTACGACAGGAACGCCCGGTTCGGCCCCACGATCAGCACCCCCGCCCGACGCAACCGCTCCCGGTGCAGGTAGAGCAGGTACGCGGCCCGGTGCAGGCCGACGGCCGTCTTCCCGGTACCCGGTGCCCCCTGCACACAGATCGAGTCGGCCAGGTCGGCCCGGACCAGCTCGTCCTGCTCCGGCTGGATGGTGGCGACGATGTCGCGCATCGGCCCCACGCGTGGTCGCTCGATTTCGGCCGTGAGGATCCGGCTGGCCGTGCCCAGCTCCTCGCCGCGGTCCAGCCGCTCGTCCTCGAAACTGGTCAACACCCCGTTGCTGAACCCGAACCGCCGCCGCACCGCGACACCCTGCGGGTCACGAGCGCTGGCCCGGTAGAACGAGCGGGAGATCGGCGCCCGCCAGTCCAGCACCAGCGGCTCGCCAAGCTCATCGGTGACATGCCGCCGCCCCACGTGGTACCGCCGACCAGCATGCTCGCCGCCGCCGCCGCCGCCGCCGCCGCTGCCGCTGGCGCTGCCGCCGCTGCCGCTGCCGCTGGCGCTGCCGCCGCTGCCGCTGGCGCTGGCGCTGCCGCTGGCGCTGGCGCTGCCGCTGCCGCTGGCGCTGCCGCCGCCTAGGCTGCCGGCACTCCTGCTTGTGCTGCTGCCGCTGCCGCTGGCCGGGATGCTGGTGGTCGGGCTGTTGCTGGTTGCCGGCGTCAGGCGGGTTGCGGTGTCCTCGTCTGGTGCATGTCCGCCGAATTCGAGGCGGCCGAAGAACAGCGGCGTGGTGGGGTCGTCGGCCAGTTCGGCGACCCGGCGGGCGAGTGTGCGGCCGAGGGTCTCCGCCGCGTAGGCGTCGCCGGCGACCTGGTCACCGGTCGAGAAGAGGGCTTCGGCCCGCTCCCGCATCCGGCGCAGGGCCGCGCGGGAGTTGGCCAGGTGAGTGCGTTCGGACGCGAGATCCGTGTCGAGATCCATGTCGAGGTCAGGTGCGGGCATGCTGACGTCCCATCGTTCACATCTGCTGCTCGCTCGCGTTTCCGGGGACGGATGGCCGACCTCCCGGCGCGACGACGTCCGTTCCGGTGCAGCTCACCTCGGCCGTCAAGCGGGCTGCAACCCTACGCCTTCCCGGCCGCCCCTTCCACCGAATTACCGAGCCAACCACCCGGACGAGTCGGCGCGTCGTGGACTTGAGTGATAGCTACGCCCGAGCCCGCGCGACAGCGGGCCGCCTGTCGGGGCCGAGCTGCGAGCGGGAGCGTCGCCTTGTCGTGGCGTTCCCCCAAGACGTGCTCACGAAGGACGAGCACGTCTTGCTGTGGGTGCCGTGACGTGTGGCGGGATGAACCACTTGTGCTCAGCAGCGCCGGTGGTAGAGGTTGCGGCGTGGGGAGCGCAGCGGGTCCAGCCAGGCGGGTGGGAGGAATTCGGGCTGGCCGTCCGATGCGACGCGGACGACCCAGTCGCCCCGGTGCAGGATTCGGTGATGATGCCCGCAGAGCAGGACCGCGTTGCCCAGTGTCGTGGCGCCGCCGTCGGCCCAGTGGCGCACATGGTGGCCGTCGCACCAACGGGATGGCCGGTCGCAGCCGGGAAAGGCACAGCCGCCGTCGCGGAGCACCAGCGCGCGCCGCAGCGGACCGGTGAAGAGCCGGCGCTGACGCCCGACGTCCAGAATCTGGCTGTTGCCGTTCATGACCGCCGGCAGCACGGCGGCATCGCAGGCCAGGCGGCGGACCGCGCCCGGCGTGAGACGCGCTCCGGTGTCCAGGGTGCCCGCGCCGAGCTCGTTGACCAGCGCGTCGAGCGACATGGTGACAACCAGTTGCGGCCGGTCTCCACCGTTGTCGGGCAGGTGGCCGGTGCGCAGTGCCAGCCGGCAGATCTCGCCGAGTGCGTCGGCCCTGCGTTGGCCCGGACTGCGGTCGTCGTGCTCGCCGGCCGGGGTGCAGAGCGGATCGACGGCCTCCCGCAGCAGGCTCGCGGTCTCGGTGTCGAGGTTGCCGGTGAGGCGTACCTGCCCGTCCTTCGGCTCGGAGAGGGTGACGTGCCGGCGAGCCTCGGCCCGCTCGGCGGCCCGCTCGAGGGCCGCCAGCTCGGCCTCGTCGGCCAGGTCGGGCGCGACGTGCGCGAGGACGCGTTCGCCGAGGCGACTCAGGGTGGTCGGATCGAAGCGGTCGGCCCAGGCGATCAGTAACTCGGTGGCCTTCTCTGCCACCTCCGGGCCGGCCTCGACGGGGAGATCCGCGATCGTCTCCGCCACCACCTTGCCCTGCTCCACAGTGAGGCGGCCGTCCAGGAGAGCGGCACGGACCGTCGGCGGCGACGCGTCGATGGTGGCGGCGAGCTGGACCAACTGGCGGGCCGACCGCCCGGACAGCCGCAGCCGCTCCCGTAACCAGACGGCGGTGGACGATGCGCCCTGGGCGACCGCGAGACCACGGCCGTCGAGCTCGCGCACGAGAGCGAGCTGGATGGTTGCCAGGCGCTGCGCCAAGGCGTGCGACGCGTCCAGCGCCGCGAGCAGTTCGTCGTCGGGAAGGGCCCACGGCGCGGTGTCGGCGCAGGCGTCGACACCGCCACCCGCCTGCGCCAACGCCCCCAACATGGACTGACCCTAGAACAGGTGTACGACATTTTTCCTCCCGAAGGGCCGCCCTGTGGTCAACCTTTTCGGCGGCGCCGCACCTCCGCCACGCGGGCCTGCGTCGCGTGACCACGACGCCCCTGTGCCAGGGGGCGGGGGTGCCAACCCTTCAGCGCTTCCACGGTTCGACGGCGCGTGCCGCGGGGGCGGCGCGCGGGGTTGATGGCGGGTCGGGCGGGTGGCCGGGATCATGGGGGCATGACCGAGGCCAGTCCCGAGTCGCGTCGGAAGACGATCAGCGATCCGCAGGTGATGCGGGCGTTGGCGCATCCGGCCCGGATCGCGATCATCGAGTACCTGAGCAGCCGCGAGGGCGGCGGCACCGCCACCGAATGCGCCGAAATCGCTGGGTTGTCGCCGAGCGCCACCAGCTACCACCTGCGGGCGCTGGCGAAGTTCGGCCTGGTTGAGCAGGCGCCCAGCCGGGGGGACGCGCGGGAGCGGGTGTGGCGTACGCCGGGCGTCAGTTGGATGGTCGACGCGGGCCGCGAGGCCGGTCCCGAGGGGCGTGCGGCTGAGCAGGCGCTCGTGGAGGCGCACGCCGCCCGTGCCATGGAACGGACTCGGGACTGGTTGCGGCGGGCGGGGGATGAGCCCGCCGAGTGGTACGACGTGGCGCTGTTCCACGACACCCTGCTGCTGCTCACCGCGGACGAGTTGGCCGCCCTGAATGAGGCGGTCCTGGCGCTGCTGAGGCCGTATCACCCTCGACGTCGTACCGACGCGCCGACGGGTGCACGTTCCGTCACGGTCCAGTATCGGGCGGTGCCGCTGGCATAGAAGGGGTTGTGTCGGTCACTTGTGAAGGATTATTTTCGAAGTATGTCCTTCACAAGTGACACGTCGCGTTGGACGGACGTCTGGATCGCCGCCGCAGCTCGCGGCACCACGATCTGCGGGGACTTCCTCGCGGCCACCGCGCTCGCGCTGGCCCTGCAGGGGGCCGGTGCCGGAGGGCTCGCCGTCTCGGGACTGCTGCTCGCGGCCACCCTTCCCCTGGTGGTGCTGGCCCCGCTCGCCGGACGGCTTGCCGATCGGGTGGACAGCCGTACCGTGCTGGTGACGACCGGGCTGGCGCAGACCGTGATCTGCCTGCTGCTCGCCGTCGCCGACGACCCAGTCCTCGTCGTGGCCCTCGTGGCGCTGCTCGCCTGCGGTCTCGCGGTCACCCAGCCCTGCTTGGCGGCGCTGCTCCCGGCGATGGTCCGCCCGGCCGACCTGCCGCGTGCGAGCGCGATCAGCCAGACCGCCGTCTCCCTCGGCGCGCTCGGCGGTCCGGTGCTTGCCGGCCTGCTGGTGGGGCAGTTCGGCACCCGCGTACCACTGCTGATCGACGCCGCGACCTACCTCGCGCTCGTGGTCGCGGGCCTCGCGCTGCGAACTCGGCGCGGTGGTTGGCGATCCGCGAGCCACCATCCCGACGGCGCCGAGCAGTCCAGCCGCGCCGAGCAGTCCAGCCGCGCCGAGCAGAACGCCGGTAGCCCCGAAACGCCGGCCGGTACGGCGCAGGGCTGGCGGCTCCGCCGGGACCCGCTGATGGTCGTCATGGTGGTCAGTACCGCCGTGGTGATCGCGGCGATCGGTGGCATCAACGTGATCGAAGTGTTCTTCATCCGGGAGACCCTGCGTGGGTCGGCCACCACGTACGGCCTCATCGGGGCCGCCTGGATGGCCGGAATGTTGCCGGGCGGCTGGCTGGCGGCGCGGCTCGTACGC
Source organism: Micromonospora sp. NPDC049662 (assembly GCF_040675055.1). Classification (NCBI taxonomy): domain Bacteria; kingdom Bacillati; phylum Actinomycetota; class Actinomycetes; order Micromonosporales; family Micromonosporaceae; genus Micromonospora; species Micromonospora sp. NPDC049662. Next base: position 37,226 of record NZ_JBFAOC010000043.1, on the reverse strand, counting down.
CGGATCGAGGACGACAGTGCGTTGGTCCGCGGCGTGCTGATCACGCTGGCCGGGTGCAGTCTGATGGTGCTGCTCGCCGCGAGGGTGCCCGCTGCGGCCCTGCTGGTGCCACTTTGGCTGGTGGGCGGCGCGGCCAACGGCGCGGGGAACGTCTTCGCCAACCTCCTCACCGCTCGGCGGGTGCCCGAGCGGATGCGCGCGCGGGCGTACGCCACCTACGGCGCGGCCGTGCAGGGTGGCTCAATGGGTGGGTACCTGATCGGTGGCGCCCTGCTCACCCGAATCCCACCTCGGCCACTGATCGCGGTGGTGGGGGCGACCGGGCTCCTGGTGGTGCTGCTCTTCGTGCCGGTCGTCGTGCGGGCGGCACGCCGGCCCGACGGAGACGTGGCTGGACGAGACCCGGGGGGCGGGTGAACGCGCATCCCACCGAACGTGGGCGGCCGGCTGTGACGTCGTCGGAGGGCCCGCGATCGGGTGGGTCCGGTGCGGGGTTGGCCACTCCGGGCCGGCCCGCCGGGCTGGATCCCGAGGCCAGGGATACGGTCGGGTCATGGTTGAGCGCGTCGCACGCCCGCGGGTCGGGCACATCCAGTTCCTGAACTGCCTGCCGATCTACTGGGGCCTGATGCGCTCGGGCAGCCTGCTCGACGTCGACCTGCACAAGGACTCCCCGGACCGGCTGAGCGCGGCGCTGGTGGCGGGCGACCTCGACATCGGTCCGATCACGCTGATGGAGTACCTGAAGCACACCGACGAGTTGCTCCTCCTGCCGGACCTGGCGGTCGGCAGCGATGGGCCGGTGCTCTCGGTCAACATGGTCTCCACCCGACCGCTCGCCGATCTGGACGGCGCCCGCGTGGCGCTCGGCTCGACGTCGCGGACCGGGGTGATGCTGGCGCAGTTGCTGCTCACCGAGCGGTACGGGGTGCGGCCCGAGTACTTCCGCTGCCCTCCGGACCTGACCCAGATGCTGCTGGAGGCCGACGCCGGGGTCCTGATCGGGGACGTGGCGCTGCGGGCGTACTACGAGGCGCCGCTGCGGGGCCTCACCGTGACCGACCTGGGGCAGGCCTGGCGGGACTGGAGCGGGCTGCCGATGGTCTTCGCCGTCTGGGCGGTCCGCCGCGACTTCGCGGCCGCGCACCCGGGCCTGGTCAAGGAGGTGCACGAGGCGTTCCTGCGCTCGCGTGACCTCTGCCTCGCCGAGCTGGACCAGGTCGCCGAGGCGGCGGCGCGGTGGGAGGCGTTCGACGCCGCGACGCTGGCCACGTACTTCCGGGCCCTGGACTTCTCGCTCGGCGAGCGGCAGGTCTCCGGGCTGCGCGAGTTCGCCCGGCGGGTCGCCGCGCTCGGCGAGGTCCCCCCGCTGCCGGACGGCGGTCCCGAGTTCTTCGCCGGCTGACCAGCCGCCGGGCCGTGGAGCCGCCGCGTCGCGAAGGACGCTGAGCGCCATGAAATGGACGGAGCGCCGCTCTGCCAGGCAGAGCGGCGCTCGGATGCGGAAGGGCAGCCGCCGTCAGGTGCCGGGGCGCAGCAGCGCCTCGGTGATCTTCTGGCAGTTCTTCATGCCGTACTCGTAGCCCATGTTGATCGGGTAGCGGACCATCACGCCCATCGTCCAGGTGTCGCCGATGGCCAGGCAGTTGATGTGCATCTCCTGCTCGGCGGTCCGGTCGATCCACCCGTTCTTGATGGCGATCTGCTTCTGCTGCGCGGGCGGGAACGCCTTGCGGATACCGAAGTCACCGGCGCCCCGGACCAGCTTCATCTCGTTGAGCAGCCACTTGGTCCACTTCGGTCCGGCGGCGGTGCCGGTGGCGATGCAGTTGCCCAGTCGCGCGGTGTCGCGGGGGGAGAGCGCGGTACGGGACCAGCCCTTGTCCGGGGCGACGCTGCTGTCGGTCAGCTTGCACATGGAGAGCAGCCGCCGGATCGAGGCGTCCCGGCCGACCGAGTTGTAGAACTGCTCGGCCCGCGTGTTGTCGCTGTCCCGGATGATGCGGGTGGCGTCGGCGAGCTTCGCGTCGCTCGGCGTCTGGCCGGCCTCGGCGGCGCGGCGCAGGTAGTCGGCGACGATCCAGGACTTGATCAGCGAGGCGGTGGTGCTGGTCTCACCCATGTTCTTCGAACCGATGATCTTCCCGGTCCGGCGGTCGAGGACGCTCCAGGAGTACCAGCCCTCGATGTCGAGGTCGAGGTTCTTGGCCTCGAACGGCAGCGGCGTCAGCGAAGGGCTGGGGCTGGGGCTCGGCGGGGCCGGCTGGCGGGCGCTGCGGTCGGTGGCCGCGTTGGTGGACCGGTCGCTGGTCGTCGCCTCGGAGTCACCCCACTTGGCGGCGGCGGCCGACTCGAACGGCGACCCGGGCAGCAGGCGTAGCGAGACCAGCACCAGCCCGATGAGGATGACCGCGACGGCGATCAGGCGCAGCGGCGAGGTTTCGCCCGCACCGCGTCGATCGGCCCGCCGGTTCCCGGCCATCAGAGCTTCCCGACCGGCTGCTGCGGCACCTTGAGCGCGGCGCCGGGCTGCGGGGTGACCAGTTGGGTGGTGACGCTGGCGCAGACCTTCGCGCCGTAGTCCAGCCCTAGCTTGATCGAGTAGCGCAGCATCACCGCGAGACTCCACTTCCCGTTGACCGCGAGGCAGTTGACGTGCCAGTTTCCGTCGGAGGCAATCGGTGTCCAGCCGTTCTTCATGCTGACCGGCCCCTGCGCGGTGATCGACTTGGGTAGACCGTCGATGATCCCCCAGCGGCCGCCACCGGAACTGGCCCGCTGGGCGTCGGTGCTGCCCCGGACCTTGGCCATCTGGTCCAGCACCCACTTTGTCCACTTCGGGCCGGCGGCCTTACCGTCGGCGATGCAGTCGCCGAGCCGGACGGCGTCGCGCGGGGACATCCGGGTGAAGCTCCAGTATCCGGTGTAGGGCTCGGTGTTGCCGCGCTTGGTGTCGGTCAGGCCGCAGGTCTTGATCGCCCGCTGGATCACCGGGTCCGGGATGCTGCTCTTCGACGGCTTGTACGACCCACCCGCGGCGGCGTAGACCTTGTTGGCCGCGGCGTCGTTGCTGTCGATGATGGCGAGGCTGGCCGCCTGCTTCAGCCCGGCCGGCGGCTCCCTGTCCTTGAGCTGGCGCAGGTAGTCGGAGACGATCCACGCCTTGATCATCGATTCGGTGGAGCTGGTCGCGCTCATGTTCGACGATCCGGAGACCTTGCCGGTCTTCCGGTCGAGCAGCGCCCACGAGAAGAATTCACCCTTGAACGCCACCGACACGCGGCCCGCGGCCAGCGTGGGAGGTGGTGGCGGGGCCGGCGCGGGCGCGGCGACGCTGCTGGTGGCGGCGCCGCCACCACCGCCGCCTTCGCCGACGTCGCTGGACAGTCGGGCGTACGCGGTGGGGACCAGTAGGACGCCACCGAGAATTATCGCCACGACGGCGAACACCATGGTCACGCGAGATCGCATGAGTTGGGTGAGCTCCAGATGTCAGGGCCGGGGGGACCGGCTTCGTTGTCCGGGGCGACCGGTGCGTGCGCCGAGGCCGGGGGAGGTGGCCTCTGTGAAGCCGGCGTGGGGGCAGCCGATCGTGTGACCGGCAGAAGTCTACGTCTGGACGGGCCGATCGCCAGAGGGCGACACCGGGCAACGTGCGAAATCGGGAGAAAATCCCGGCGCTTTGCGCCTTATGGGAGATTTGACCTCCTTTCCGTGAGCCACGTCATAAACGCCGGTGTTGCGGTGGGTAGCGGAGATCTGCCCATCGGTGACGGAACGTCACTCGGGTTTCCTGTTACACCCCCTAGTGCATTCGGGCGCAAGCTGTAACACTTGTCCTCATGTATGGCAACGACTTCTCCGCCCCCGGCGACGCACCGGACGACGCGCCCGGCGCGGGCCTGCTCGGCGAGGTCGAAGCGGCCGAGGCCGAGTTGCGCGCCGCCGCCGCTCGTGAACGGCGCGGCGGCCCGGCGCCGGACGAGGATCTGGCGGCCTACTTCACCGAGGTGGTCGACGCGGAGCAGAAGATCGAGCCGCGCGACTGGATGCCCGAGGCGTACCGGCGGACGCTGATCCGGCAGATCGCGCAGCACGCCCACTCCGAGATCATCGGCATGCAGCCCGAGGGCAACTGGATCAGTCGGGCGCCCTCGCTCAAGCGCAAGGCGATCCTGCTGGCCAAGGTCCAGGACGAGGCCGGCCACGGCCTCTACCTCTACGCCGCCGCCGAGACCCTCGGCATCAGCCGCGACGAACTGGTCCGGTTGCTGCTCGACGGCCGGCAGAAGTACAGCTCGATCTTCAACTACCCCACCCTGACCTGGGCCGACGTGGGCGCGATCGGCTGGCTGGTGGATGGTGCGGCAATCGTCAACCAGGTGCCCCTGTGCCGCTGCTCCTACGGGCCGTACGCCCGGGCGATGATCCGGGTCTGCAAGGAGGAGTCGTTCCACCAGCGCCAGGGGTACGAGATCCTGCACACCCTCGCGCACGGCACCCCGGCGCAGAAGGCCATGGCCCAGGACGCGGTCGACCGCTGGTGGTACCCGTCGCTGGCCATGTTCGGTCCGCCGGACGGCGACTCCACCCACTCCGCCCAGTCGATGGCCTGGAAGATCAAGCGCTTCTCGAACGACGACCTGCGCCAACGCTTCGTCGACATGTGCGTCGGGCAGGCCGAGGTCCTCGGGCTCCGCATTCCCGACGACGACCTGCGCTGGAACGAGGAGCGGCAGGCGTACGACTACAGCCAGCCGGACTACGACGAGCTGATGCGGGTCATCAAGGGCAACGGACCGTGCAACCGGGAGCGGATGGCGCACCGTCGGGCGGCCCACGCCGACGGCGCATGGGTACGCGAGGCCGCCGCGGCGTACGCCGCCAAGCGGGCCGACGCGAGGGAGAAGGTGGCCGCGTGAGCAACGAACACTCGCCTCTGTGGGAGGTCTTCGTCCGGGCACGGCGGGGCCTGTCGCACACCCACGTCGGCAGCCTGCACGCCCCGGACGCCGAGCTGGCCCTGCGCAACGCCCGTGACCTATACACCCGCCGCCAGGAGGGCGTGTCGATCTGGGTGGTGCCGGCGGGCGCGATCACCGCGTCCAGCCCGGACGAGAAGGACGCCTTCTTCGACCCGGCCGCCGACAAGGTCTACCGCCACCCCACCTTCTACGAGGTCCCGGACGGGGTGGCACACCTGTGAGCCAGCGGAGCGAGCGAACCAGCCAGCCCAGCAACGGGGCGCTTCGCGTCGCCGCCGAGCGGAGCGAGGTGGTGGCGTGAACGGGCCCTTCGCCTTCACTCTCGGCCTGGGCGACGACGCGCTGGTCGCCGCCCAGCGGCTGGCCGAGTGGGCGACCCGCGCGCCGGAGATGGAAGAGGACATCGCGCTCGCCAACATCGCCCTCGACCAGCTCGGCGCGGCCCGGCTGCTGCTGTCGTACGCGGGTGAGCTGGAAGCCGCAGGTCGGGACGAGGACGCGCTCGCGTACCTGCGCGACGACCGCGAGTTCCGCAACGTGCTCCTGGTCGAGCTGCCCAACGGCGACTTCGCGGTGACCATGGCGAAGCTGTTCTTCCTGGCGGCGTACCAGGTGCCGCTCTACACCGCGCTCGCCGGCTGCGCGGACGAGCGGTTGGCCGCGATCGGCGCGAAGGCGCGCAAGGAGTCCGCGTACCACCTGGACCACGGCGCGCTGTGGGTGAGGCGGCTCGGTGACGGCACCGAGGAGTCGCACCGCCGGATGCAGGAGGCCGTGGACCACGTCTGGCCGTACACCCATGAGCTTTTCGGGGCGGACCCGGCGGCGCCGGTCGATCCGGCGGGTCTGTGGCCGGCGTTCGACGAGGTCGTCGGTCCGGTGTTGGCCGAGGCGACGCTCACCCGTCCCGAGCGCGGCTGGGCGCCGACCGGCGGGCGGGCCGGTGTACACACCGAGCACCTGTCCTACCTGCTGGCCGAGATGCAGGTGCTGCACCGCGCCCACCCGGGGGCGCAGTGGTGAGCGCGGGAGCGACCGCACAGCGGAGTCGGACCGACGCGTGGACGGCGGCGGCGAGCGTGGTGGACCCGGAGATCCGGGTGATCACCATCGACGAGCTGGGGATCCTCCGCGAGGTCGAGCAGGACCGGATCACCGGTCGGGTCGTCGTCACCATCACCCCGACCTACACCGGCTGCCCCGCCATGGACGTGATCCGGGCCGACGTGCGCCGTGCCCTGGCGAAGGCCGGTTACCCGGACGTCGACGTGCGAACGGTCTACAGCCCACCGTGGAGCACCGACTGGATCTCCGACACCGGGCGGGCCAAGCTCGCGTCCGCCGGGATCGCCCCGCCCGCCCCGGCGTCCGCCCCGGACGTGGTGGCGCTGACCCTCGCGGTCCGCTGCCCGCTCTGCGGCTCCCCGGAGACCGAGCAGGTCAGCCGGTTCGGCTCGACCGCCTGCAAGGCGTTGTGGCGCTGCCGCTCCTGCTCCGAACCCTTCGACCACCTGAAGGCGCTGTGACAGTCACCATCTCCCGGCCGGTCCGTCGCCGGCCGGCCTTCCACCCGCTGCCGGTCGCCGCCGTCGACCGGCTCACCGACGACTCCGTGGCGGTCACCTTCGCCGTACCCGAGGAGTTGCGGGAGACCTTCGCCTTCCAGGCGGGGCAGCACCTGACGGTGCGGCGGGTGACCGACGACGGCGAGGACGTGCGCCGGTCGTACTCCATCTGCTCCACCCCCGACGACCTGGGCCGGCGCGGCCGGCTGCGGATCGGGGTGCGGGAGGTTCCCGGCGGCGCCTTCTCGGCCTTCGCGTGCGGCGCGCTGCGCGGCGGCGACACGGTCGAGGTGCTGCCCCCGCTGGGCGCCTTCACCACGGCGTTCGCGCCGGACCGGGTCCGCCACTACGGCGCGGTCGTCGCCGGCTCCGGCATCACGCCGGTGCTCGGGCTGGTCGCGACGGCCCTGGCCGTCGAGCCGGCCAGCACCTTCACCCTGGTGTACGGCAACCGCACGGCGAACACCGTGATGTTCGCCGAGGAGTTGGCCGACCTGAAGGACCGGTTCCCGTCCCGGCTGCACCTGGTGCACGTGCTGTCCCGGGAGCAGGGCGAGTCGCCGTTGCTGTCCGGACGGATCGACGCCGAACGGTTGGGGCGCCTGCTGGGCACCATCGTCCCGGGCGAGCTGATCGAGGAATGGTTCCTCTGCGGGCCGTACGGCATGGTGGTCGACGCCCGGGAGGTGCTGACCGCGCGGGGTCTGCCGGAGTCGGCCGTGCACACCGAGCTGTTCCACGTCGACGCGCCGCCCGAGCCGGTGGCGCGTCCCACCGAGCAGCCGGGCGTCGGGACGGACGTCACCATCGTCCTGGACGGCCGCTCGTCGAGTTTCACCATGGGCCGGGAGCAGCGGGTGCTGGACGCCGCGTTGAAGGTGCGCGGCGAACTGCCGTACGCCTGCAAGGGCGGTGTCTGCTCGACCTGCAAGGCGAAGGTCGTCGACGGGTCGGTCACGATGGCCCGCAACTACGCCCTGGAGCCGGACGAGGTGGCCGCCGGCTATGTGCTGACCTGCCAGTCCAGCCCGACCACCGACAAGCTCACGGTCGACTACGACGCATGACCGACGACCGGCAGTTCGTGCAACGGTTCGCCGAGGTGACCGGGGGCCAGCGTCCGACCGGTCTCGTGGAGGGGTGGGAGCAGGTCGTCGAGTTCTGCGAGGAGGGCTACGACGACATCCTCGACGAGTACTGGTTCGACCTGAGCATCCGGCACACCATCGACAGGGTGCTGACCGACGAACGGTTGTTCGGCTTTCCGCAGATGGGGTGGGTTCGGGAGCGGGTCGCGGCGGCGGATGAGCGGTTCCGGGCGGTGCTCTCCGAGCAGCGGATGCCGGCGCAGCGTGAAGAGCCGTGGTGGGAGGCGTACGTGCCGGCGTGGGCGGGCCCGGTGCTCGCCGCAGAGTTGCGGGACACCTACGACATACGCATCGAGGTACGCGAGAGCTGACCGGCTGTGGGACGTGCCGCACCTCGACGGGGCCTGGCGGTCGAGCCGGGTGAGGCGACGTAGGCTCGGGGTTGTGACGGTGAGCCGGGAGATCGACGACATCCTGCAGCGTGGCGCGGACGGCGGGCGGATCACGCCCGAGGAAGCCCTGCTGCTCTACACCGAGGCGCCCTTCCACGCGTTGGGCGAGGCGGCGGACGCGGTGCGCCGGCGGCGCTATCCGGACAACGTCGTCACCTACCTGATCGATCGCAACATCAACTACACGAACGTCTGCGTGACGGCGTGCAAGTTCTGCGCGTTCTACCGCGCGCCGAAGCACGCCGAGGGGTGGACGCACCCGACCGAAGAGATCCTGCGTCGCTGTGGCGAGGCGGTCGAGCTGGGCGCGACCCAGGTGATGCTCCAGGGCGGGCACCACCCGGACTACGGCGTCGAGTACTACGAGGAGCTGTTCTCCTCGGTCAAGCAGGCGTACCCGCAGTTGGTCATCCACTCGATCGGGCCGAGCGAGATCCTGCACATGGCCAAGGTCTCCGGCGTCAGCCTGGACGAGGCCATCGCCCGCATCAAGGCCGCCGGCCTCGACTCGATCGCCGGCGCCGGCGCGGAGATGCTGCCCGAGCGCCCGCGCCGGGCCATCGCCCCGCTCAAGGAGTCGGGCGAGCGCTGGCTGGAGGTCATGGAGCTGGCCCACCGGCAGGGTGTCGAGTCGACCGCGACCATGATGATGGGCACCGGCGAGACGCACGCCGAGCGGATCGAGCACCTGCGGATGATCCGCGACGTGCAGGACCGTACGGGCGGGTTCCGGTCGTTCATCCCGTGGACGTACCAGCCGGAGAACAACCACCTCAAGGGTCGTACGCAGGCGACCACGCTCGAGTACCTGCGGCTGGTCGCGGTGGCCCGGCTCTTCTTCGAGACCGTGCCGCACCTGCAGGCGTCCTGGCTGACCACCGGCAAGGACGTCGGGCAGCTCGCCCTGCACATGGGCGTGGACGACCTCGGCTCGATCATGCTGGAGGAGAACGTGATCTCCTCCGCCGGCGCCCGGCACCGCTCCAACCTGCACGAGCTGATCGGCATGATCCGCTCTGCCGACCGGATCCCGGCGCAGCGCGACACCCTCTACAACCGGCTGGCGGTGCACCACACGCCGGCCGACGACCCGACCGACGAGCGGGTGGTCTCGCACTTCTCGTCGATCGCGCTGCCCGGCGGCGGCGCGGGCCGGTCGCTGCCGCTCGTCGAGGTCAACTGAGGTACGTCGCGGCCGGCCGTTCGGCTGACCGGGGATCCTGCTTCCGCTTGCGTCCACTCGGCGGTACGGGTCCTCCCGGTCGGCTCGCCGGCGCATAGCCCGGTGCGGGTCTGGTGGAGATGATCGTCGGCGGATAGCGTGCGGCCGTCTGCCTGAGGCGCGTCCTCCATCGGCCCATGAGGGTCGTTCACATAACGCACGGCGGTACGGGCGGGATGGGTGACCATCCCGCCCGATCCGTGTGCCGGGTCCAGGCCGGACGGTTGAAAACCCGCCGCCACGCTGGCGTGGGAGATCGACCTCCGATAACGTCCGCTCGTTCGGCGCAACCGATCCTATTTTCTTCCCTACCCCCGGGGGACTGATGACAGCGTTCCACCGCTCGGCCCTGGTTCGTGCCGGCGTCGTGGCCCTGCTCGCGGCCGGTGGCGTGGCCACCGTCGCCGCCCCGGCGCACGCCGCCGACCAGGCCGACCTGGCCCTGGTGCCGCTCAGCTACGAGCTGGCTCAGGGCGTCAAGGCGGCCAAGGCCAAGCCGTTCAAGTTCCAGGTCGACAACACCCGAAGCGCGGTCGACGCCAAGGACGTCCGGGTCACCGTGGAGACGAAGGGCCTGAAGAACCGCAAGGTCGGCGTCCTCGCGCCGGACGGCTGTGACCTCAAGGGCACGACCTTCACCTGCCTGCTCGGCGACCTGGCCGCCGGCACCACGGAGGACTTCGGTATTCCGATCTTCTCGACCGGCGGTCGCGGCGACGCCGGCACGCTGGTGGTCAGCATCAGCTCGGCCACCGCCGACCCGAACCCGCGGGACAACAAGGTGCGGCACGACATCACCGTCGCCAAGCCGGGTTACGACCTGACCACCTGGGTGCAGGACGTCTACGCCGACGTGACGGTGGACGGCGACGAGGCGGGCGAGTCCGGCCTCAAGCCGGTCAAGCGGGGCGACAGCGCGCCGCTGGACTGGGCGGTCTACAACGACGGCAGCAAGAAGGCGACCGGCGTGGCGTACGGGATCACGCTGCCGGCCGGCGTCACCTTCGCCAAGCTGCCGGAGGGCTGCGTCGAGCAGCCGCTGGGCGGCTTCGCCAACGCCTACTGCGAGGACAGTGGCGTCGTGCTGAAGCCTGGGCAGTTCTACACGGCCGACGTCCGGGTGAAGGTCGGCGAGGACGTCACCGAGTCGGTGCTCCGGCCCGGGTTCGTCTGGGCCGCCGGTCTCGAGGCCACCCAGGGCAGCCCCGAGGAGGCGCCGCGGGACGCCTCCGGCGCGCAGCGCCGGGCGTTCACCGAGACCGACGAGGTGGACAACACCGCGCAGTTCGACGTGTTCATCGACCTCAGCGCGCAGCCGACCCCGACGCCGACCGCGACCCCGACGCCGACCGCGACCCCGACTCCGGGCGGCACGACGACGCCGGGCACGAGCACGTCGCCGACCACCGGCGGCGGTGGCTCCGGTGGCGGCGGGTTGCCGGTCACCGGTGTGCAGGCCGGCCTGATCGGCGGCATCGGTGGTCTGATCCTGCTCGTCGGCGGGGCGCTGCTGGTGCTCTCCCGCCGCCGCAAGGTCGTCATGGTCGCTCCCGGCGACGAGACGTCGACCGACTGACCCGCAGGCGCGACGCGAGGGCGGGGTGGGCGACCACCCCGCCCTCGCGCATATCGGCGGCGCCGACCACCGTGGGGTACGCGGACCCAGCGGCCGAGGGCTCGCGCGGGGCTGGCAGAGTGGACGGGGTGAGCCGTACCCCGCAGGGCCAGCGCGCCAGTCTCGACAAGCAACCGCACGAGGTCGCCGCGATGTTCGACGGCGTGGCCGAGCGCTACGACCTGACCAACACCGTGCTCGCCTTCGGGCAGGACCGCTCCTGGCGGCGGGCCACCCGCGCGGCCCTGGGGCTGCGACCGGGTGAGCGGGTGCTGGACGTGGGAGCGGGCACCGGTGTGTCGACCCGCGAGCTGGCCCAGTCCGGGGCGTACGCGGTGGGGGCGGACCTGTCGCTGGGCATGCTCCAGGTCGGCAAGCGGGTGCGTCCCGAGGTGCCGTTGCTGGCCGGTGACGCGCTGCGGCTGCCGTTCGCCGACGCGAGCTTCGACGCGGTGACCATCTCCTTCGCCCTGCGGAACGTCAACGACACCGACGCGGCGCTGCGCGAGCTGGCCCGGGTCACCCGGCCGGGTGGTCGGCTGGTGGTGTGCGAGTTCAGCACCCCGATCAACCCGGTCTTCCGGACGGTGTACCTGTCGTACCTGATGCGATCGCTGCCGGTGGTGGCCCGCGCGGTGTCGAGCAACCCCGACGCGTACGTCTATCTGGCCGAGTCGGTGCGGGCGTGGCCGGACCAGGCGGCGCTGGCCGGGCGGGTGGCCGCGGCGGGGTGGGGTCGGGTGGGATGGCGCAACCTGACCGGCGGTGTGGTCGCGCTGCACCGGGCCGTCCGCGCGTAGCCCGGCGACACGTCCGGACGTAGCCCGGCGAGACGTCCGCGCGTAGCACGCGAGACGCTTGCGCGTTTCAGGAATATCCGACTTTAGTCCACTTTGCGCCGTACGCTCGTCCGCATGACCGGAGCAGACCCGGCGAGCCCGGTGGCCGCCACCGACGACGACGCGGCCGAACTCATCACGCAGTTGCGCGCGCTGGCCGGCGCGGACCCGACGGACGTCCGGCAGGTGGTCGCCGAGGTGCTGGCCGCCCTGGACCGGGCGGCGGGCGGCGCGCTACGGGAGCATCTGCCGGAGACGATCCGGGTCGACGCCGGCCTGGACGCGCCCAGCCCGGCCTGACAGTCGGCTGCTGTGGACGGTCGTCGGCTGTCACATCGGCGAGTTAGGTACCCCTGATCCTGCGCAGGTATGACGCCGGTCATACACTCGTCCCGTCTGGCTTGTGAAGCATTTCACGAGCGTGCGGGAGGAGGCGCGAATGACCGCGGTGGAACACGACGCCGATGTCATCGTCGTTGGCGCCGGTCCCGGTGGATCGGCGACTGCGTACCACCTGGCCCGGCACGGCGTACGGGTTCTGGTGTTGGAGAAGACCGAGTTCCCCCGGGAGAAGGTCTGCGGCGACGGGTTGACCCCGCGCGCGGTGCGCCAGCTCATCCGGATGGGCGTGGACACCTCGCCCGAGGCCGGCTGGCTGCACAACAAGGGCCTGCGGGTGATCGGCGGCGGCGTACGCCTGGAACTGGACTGGCCGGAGCTGGCCAGCTTCCCGAACTACGGGCTGGTCCGTACCCGGCTGGACTTCGACGACCTGCTCGCCCAGCGCGCGGTCGCGGCCGGCGCCAAACTGCGGACCAACGTCAACGTGTTGGGCCCGGTGCTCGACGACGACGGCCGGGTGACCGGCGTGCAGGCGGAGGTGGGGCCCGGCAAGGAGCCCGCCACCTTCCACGCCCCGCTGGTCGTGGCCGCCGACGGCGTCTCCGGTCGGTTCCCGCTCGCGCTCGGGCTCGCCAAGCGGGAGGACCGGCCGATCGGCGTGGCCGTCCGCCGCTACTACCACTCGCCGGCCAAGCACGACGACGACTACCTGGAGTCGTGGTTGGAGCTGCGCAGCAAGGACAGCGGCGACAACCTGCTGCCCGGGTACGGCTGGATCTTCGGGCTCGGCGACGGGCGGGTCAACGTCGGCCTCGGCGTGCTCAACTCGTCCTCCGCGTTCGGCAAGACCAACTACCGCCGGCTGCTCACCGACTGGCTGGCCAACACCCCCGCCGAGTGGGGGATGACCGACGAGACCAACGCGGACGGCCCGATCCTCGGCGCCGCCCTGCCGATGGGCTTCAACCGGGTGCCGCACTACACCCGTGGCGTCCTGCTGGTCGGCGACTCCGGCGGCATGGTCAACCCGTTCAACGGCGAGGGCATCGCGTACGCGATGGAGTCCGGCGAACTGGCCGCCGAGGTGGCGGTGCAGGCGCTCGCGCGGCCGGCCGGGCCGGAGCGGGAGCGGGCGCTCCTGGCGTACCCGAACGAGCTGAAGGCCCGCCTCGGCGGTTACTACCGCCTCGGTGGCATCTTCGTGAAACTGATCGGCCGTCCGGAGATCATGCGGATCGCCACCAAACACGGCATGCCCCATCCGACGCTGATGCGTTTCGTCCTCAAGTTGCTGGCCAACCTGACCGACCCCCGGGGTGGGGACGCGATGGACCGGGTCATCAATGCGATGACGAAGGCGGCGCCAGCCGTCTAGTTGGGACGGCATCGGTGCTGGTCACAGCCTCGGAGCCGACAAAGATCGACCCCCGCCGGCAGCCACCGCGAGGGACGTGAATAGTGTGATTTTCGTCAAGCACTGACGGCAGGGAAGGACGAGCAGGAGAAAACGATGTCGCTCTCGCCTTACGCACCGATCATCGGGCTGTTCGCCCTCGCCGCGGCGTTCTCGCTGTTCTCCGTCGGCGCCGCCCGCTTCGCCGGTCCCCGTCGCTACAACAAGGCCAAACTCGAGGCGTACGAGTGCGGCATCGAGCCCAGCCCGCAGCCGGTCGGCGGCGGGCGGTTCCCGATCAAGTTCTACCTGACGGCGATGCTCTTCATCGTCTTCGACATCGAGATCATCTTCCTCTACCCCTGGGCGGTCTCGTTCGACGCTCTGCCGATCTTCGGCTTCGTGGAGATGGTCCTGTTCATCGTCGCGGTCTTCGTCGCGTACGCCTACGTGTGGCGGCGCGGCGGCCTGGACTGGGACTGAGGAAGGAACGTCAGATGGGCATCGAGGAGAAGCTTCCCGCCGGCGTCCTGCTCACCTCGGTGGAGAAGCTGGTCAACTGGTCTCGGAAGTCGTCCGTGTGGGGCGCCACCTTCGGCCTGGCCTGCTGCGCCATCGAGATGATGGCCGCCGGTGGTCCGCACTACGACATGGGCCGCTGGGGCATGGAGGTCTTCCGGGCCTCGCCCCGACAGGCCGACCTCATGATCGTGGCCGGCCGGGTGAGCCAGAAGATGGCGCCGGTGCTGCGCCAGATCTACGACCAGATGGCCGAGCCCCGCTGGGTGCTCTCGATGGGCGTCTGCGCCAGCAGCGGCGGCATGTTCAACAACTACGCCATCGTGCAGGGCGTCGACCACGTCGTACCCGTCGACATGTACCTGCCCGGCTGCCCGCCCCGGCCGGAGATGCTCATCGACGCGATCCTCAAGCTCCGCGAGAAGATCATGTACGAGCCGCTGGGCCCGAACGGTCGCAAGATGCTGGCGGCCCGCCAGGAGCGCGGCGACGTCCCGGTCGTGCCGTACGGCTCGATGCCGTCCTCCTACCGCAACGACAAGGCCCGGCGTGCCGAGTGGACCCAGGCGGTCCGCGAGGGGCGCGAGGAGCAGTTGCGGATCGAGAACTGGATGAACGCCCAGAACCATCTCCACCCGCAGGCAGGCCCGAAATGACGTCTCCCACGGACAAGACCAACGACGGCGGGGTGCCGGTGCCGGTAACGCCGCCCGGCGCCAGCGCGACCGCCCCGGCCGAGTACCCGCCGGCCAGCCCGGCCGGCCGCGGGATGTTCGGCAACCAGGGCACCGGTGACGTGTCCGGCTACGGCGGCCTGGTCCGCCCGCGCCAGCCGATCGAGGAGGCCGCCCGGCCGTACGGCGGGTACTTCGACGAGGTCCGCGACGCGCTGGAGGAGGCGTACCCGGCCTTCGGCGACGCCATCGAAAAGGTGGTCGTCGACCGGGGCGAACTGACCCTGCACATCCGCCCCGAGCGGATCGCCGAGGTCTGCCAGGTACTGCGTGACGACCTCGCGCTGCGGTTCGAGCTGTGCTCCTCGGTGTCCGGGGTGGACTACCTCGGCGCCGACGAGCGCCGGCTGCACGTGGTCTACCTGCTCACCTCGATGACCTACCGGCGTCGGATCCGGCTGGAGGCCGCCGTCTCCGCCGAGTCTCCGCACCTGCCCAGCGTCACCGCCGTCTACCCGACGGCCGACTGGCAGGAGCGGGAGGCGTACGACATGTTCGGCATCGTCTTCGACGGCCACCCCAACCTGACCCGGATTCTCATGCCGGACGACTGGGAGGGCCACCCGCAGCGCAAGGACTACCCGCTCGGTGGCGTGCCCGTCGAGTACAAGGGCGCCGAGATTCCGCCGCCGGACCGGAGGAGGTCCTACCAGTGACCACGTCGAACTACGCGACCGAACGCGAGACCACCGAGGGCCGGGTCTTCACCGTCACGGGTGGGGACTGGGACACGGTCGTGTCGGGCACCGACCCGATCAACGACGAGCGCATCGTGGTCAACATGGGGCCGCAGCACCCGTCCACCCACGGGGTGCTCCGTCTGATCCTCGAACTGGAGGGCGAGACGGTCCGCGAGGCCCGCTCGGTCGTCGGCTACCTGCACACGGGCATCGAGAAGAACCTCGAGTACCGCAACTGGGTCCAGGGCTCGACGTTCGTGACCCGGATGGACTACCTCTCCCCGATCTTCAACGAGACGGCGTACGCCCTCGCGGTGGAGAAGCTCCTCGGCATCACCGACGACGTCACCGAGCGCGCCACCACCATCCGCGTGCTGATGATGGAGCTCAACCGGATCTCGTCGCACCTGGTCTGGCTGGCCACCACCGGCATGGAGCTGGGCGCCATCTCGATCATGCTGTACGGCTTCCGCGAGCGGGAGTACATCCTCGACATCTTCGAGACCATCACCGGCCTGCGGATGAACCACGCGTACGTCCGGCCGGGCGGTGTGGCGCAGGACGTGCCGGACGACGCGATCCGCAAGATCCGCGACTTCCTCAAGATGATGCCAAAGAAGCTCAAGGAGTACGAGGACCTGCTCTCCGGTCAGCCCATCTGGACCGAGCGGACCAAGGGCGTCGCGGTGCTGGACGTCACCGGCTGCGTGGCGCTCGGCATCACCGGTCCGGTGCTGCGCTCGGCCGGGCTCGCCTGGGACCTGCGCAAGACCATGCCGTACTGCGGTTACGAGACGTACGAGTTCGACGTGCCGACCCACCCCGACGGCGACGTGTGGGGCCGCTACCAGGTCCGGCTCGCCGAGATCCGTGAGTCGATGAAGCTGGTCGAGCAGGCGCTGGACCGGCTGCGCCCGGGCCCGGTGATGGTCGCCGACCGCAAGATCGCGTGGCCCGCGCAGCTCGCCATCGGCGTGGACGGCATGGGCAACTCGCTGGAGCACGTCGCGAAGATCATGGGTCAGTCGATGGAGTCGCTGATCCACCACTTCAAGCTGGTCACCGAGGGCTTCCGGGTCCCACCCGGCCAGGTGTACGTCGGCATCGAGTCGCCGCGCGGCGAGCTGGGCGTGCACGCCGTCTCCGACGGTGGCACCCGGCCCTACCGGGTGCACTACCGGGAGCCGAGCTTCGTCAACCTCCAGGCCCTCCCGGCGATGGCCGAGGGTGGCCTGATCGCCGACGTGATCGCCGGCGGCGCCTCGCTGGATCCCGTGATGGGTGGTTGTGACCGATGACGACGACGTTCACTGACGAGACGCGGGAGCGGGCACGCGAGATCATCGCCCGCTACCCGGCGGACCGGTCCCGCTCGGCCCTGCTGCCGCTGCTACACCTGGTCCAGTCCGAGGAGGGGTACGTCTCCCCGGCCGGGGTGACGTTCTGCGCCGAGGTGCTGGGGCTGAACAAGGCCCAGGTCGGGGCCGTGGCCACCTTCTACACCATGTACAAGCGCAAGCCCACCGGCGACTTCCTGGTCAGCGTCTGCACCAACACGATGTGCAACGTGCTGGGTGGCCAGGAGGTCTACGACACCCTCGCGGAGCACCTGGGTGTCGGGCACGACGAGACGACCGCCGACGGGACCATCACGCTGGAGCACGCCGAGTGCCTGGCGGCCTGTGACTACGGCCCGGTGATGACGGTCAACTACGACTTCTTCGACGGCGTGGACCCGTCCACGGCGGTCGGTGTGGTCGACGAGCTGCGCGCGGGCGGCCGGCCCATGCCGACGCGCGGCGCGCGGCTGTGCACGCTCAAGGAGATGGCGGTGCAGCTCGCCGGTTTCGCCGACGAGCGCGAGGGCGCGGTCGCCGACGGCGGTCCGGGTGAGCCGACCCTGCGGGGTCTGCGGTTGGCGCAGGAGCACGGCGTCTCGGTGCCGGGCTTCGACCCGAACACCCCGATCCGCAGCAAGGCCGAGGCCGACAAGGCAGCCGCCGAGGCGAAGGCGAAGGCGGAGGCCGCCAAGCCGGCACCCGTCGAGGCCAGCACCGCGCCGGTCAAGGGCGGCGACGGAGCGGCCACCCCGGCTGCGGCCCCCGCCACCCCGGTCACCAGCGGCGACGGCGCGGCCACCCCCACGGGTACGGCCGGCACCGCCGAGCGGGTCGAGCCGGCGGCGGCCACCGGCAGCACCGCACCGGACGTGAAGGCGCCGGACGACAAGTCGCCGCAGGTGCGTACCGCCGAGACCCGGCAGCCCGACGCGGAGACGGCCGTGCCGGACGCGCCCGGCACGAAGGTGCCGGCGGAGACCTCGCCGCCGGGACCGCGCGACGCGCAGGCGGCCCAGGCCGCCGGCGCGGCGGCCAACGCCCCGGCCGGCGACGGTAAGCCCGCCGGTGACTCGACCGGCGCGCAGGAGCGCAACCTCACCGAAGCGTCGGCGGACGCGGATGGCACGGACCCCGCCGCCGCGAGCGAAACGGGGGCCCACAAGTGACCACTCCCCGCCCGGAGACGCTGGCCAAGCTGACGCCGGTGCTGACCAAGCGCTGGCTGTCACCGGACGCCTGGCGGATCGGCACCTACGAGCAGCTCGACGGCTACGCCGCGCTGCGCAAGGCCCTCAAGGCCCACCCGGATGACCTGATCCAGCTGATCAAGGACTCCGGGCTGCGCGGTCGTGGCGGTGCCGGCTTCCCCACCGGTCTCAAGTGGGGCTTCATCCCGCAGGGGGACGGCAAGCCGCACTACCTGGTGGTCAACGCCGACGAGGGCGAGCCGGGCACCTGCAAGGACCTCCCGCTGATGACCCACGATCCGCACGCGCTGGTCGAAGGCGTGATCATCGCGTCGTACGCGATCCGGGCCAGCCGCGCCTACATCTACATCCGGGGCGAGGCCGTGCACGCCGCCCGGCGGCTGCGCAACGCCGTCCAGGAGGCGTACGACAAGGGCTACCTGGGTCGCAACATCCTGCGCAGCGGCTTCGACCTGGAGCTGGTCGTGCACTCCGGCGCCGGGGCGTACATCTGTGGCGAGGAGACGGCGCTGCTCGACTCGCTGGAGGGGTTCCGGGGGCAGCCCCGGCTGCGCCCGCCGTTCCCGGCCACCCACGGCCTGTACGCCAGCCCGACGGTGGTGAACAACGTCGGCACCATCGCCAGCGTCCCGCCGATCGTGCTCGGCGGGGCCGACTGGTGGAAGTCCATGGGCACCGAGAAGTCCTCCGGACCGATGATCTACTCGCTCTCCGGCCGGATCGCCAACCCGGGCCAGTACGAGTGCTCGATGGGTGTCACGCTGCGGGAGCTGCTGGAACTTGCCGGCGGCATGCAGCCCGGTCACAACCTGCGGTTCTGGACCCCGGGTGGATCGTCGACCCCGCTGCTCGCCGCCGAGCACCTGGACGTGCCGCTGGACTTCGAGGGCGTGGCGGCGGCCGGCTCGATCCTGGGCACCACGGCCACGCAAATCTTCTCCGACCAGGACTGCCCGGTCTACGCGACGTACCGGTGGCTGGAGTTCTACCACCACGAGTCGTGTGGCAAGTGCACCCCGTGCCGGGAGGGCAACTACTGGATGGTCCGGGTCTACCGGCGGATCCTCTCCGGCCAGGGCACCCACGAGGACCTGGACACCCTCCTGGACACCTGCGACAACATCCTCGGCCGCTCGTTCTGCGGCCTGGGTGACGGTGCGACCAGCTCGGTGACCTCGTCGCTGAAGTACTTCAAGCAGGACTACCTCGACTACATCGAGGGTCGTAAAGCTCCCATGCTGTCGGAGAAGACCCTGGTAGGGGCGCACTGATGAGCGCGAGGAACGAGCTTGCGAGTCCCGCAGTCGCGAATGAAGGGCGACTCTGATGACCGACGTAGCCAAGCAGACCGAGACCGTCACCCTCACCATCGACGGCGTCGAGGTCACCGCCCCCAAGGGGGCGCTGCTGATCCGGGTCGCCGAGCAGATGGGCACCGAGATCCCCCGGTTCTGCGACCACCCGCTGCTGGCCCCGGCCGGCGCGTGCCGGCAGTGCCTGGTCGAGGTGGAGGGGCAACGCAAGCCGGTCGCCTCCTGCACCCAGACCGTCGCCGACGGCATGGTCGTCCGGACCCAGCTCACCTCCCCGGTCGCCCAGAAGGCGCAGGAGGGGGTGATGGAGCTGCTGCTGCTCAACCACCCGCTGGACTGCCCGATGTGTGACAAGGGCGGCGAGTGCCCCCTGCAGAACCAGGCGATGTCCACCGGCCGCACCGACTCGCGCTTCCACGAGCACAAGCGCGAGTACGAGAAGCCGATGGCGATCAGCAGCCAGGTGCTGCTGGACCGCGAGCGCTGCGTGCTCTGCCAGCGCTGCACCCGGTTCTCCGAGGAGATCGCCGGCGACAAGTTCATCGACCTGATGGGCCGGTCGTCCGCCGAGGAAATCAACATCTACCGGGACGACGCGTACGGCGAGCAGGGCGACGACGGTGACGTGCCGTTCAACTCCTACTTCTCCGGCAACACCGTGCAGATCTGCCCGGTGGGGGCGCTGACCGGCGCGCAGTACCGGTTCCGGGCCCGTCCGTTCGACCTGGTGTCCAGCCCGAGCGTCTGCGAGCACTGCTCGGCCGGCTGCGGGCAGCGCACCGACTGGCGGCGCGGCAAGGTGCTGCGCCGGCTCGCCGGTGACGAGCCGGCCGTGAACGAGGAGTGGAACTGCGACAAGGGTCGGTGGGGTTTCCAGTACACCCGGGCCGCCGACCGCCTGACCAACCCGCTGGTCCGCGACGAGCACACCGGTGAGCTGCGGGAGGCGTCCTGGAGTGAGGCGCTGACCCGGGCCGCCGAAGGGCTGCACGCGGCCCGCGAGGGCGGCCAGGGCACGGCGGTGCTCACCGGCGGTCGGCTGACCGTCGAGGACGCCTACGCGTACGCGAAGTTCGCCCGGGTCGCGCTGAACACCAACGACATCGACTTCCGGGCCCGGCCGGTCTCCCGCGAGGAGGCCGACTTCCTGGCCAGCTCGGTCGCCGGGGTCACCGACGTCACCTACACCGACGTGGAGAACGCGCCGGCCGTGGTGCTGGTGGGCCTGGAGCCGGAGGAGGAGTGCCCGATCCTCTTCCTGCGGCTGCGCAAGGCGTACCTGAAGAAGACCCTGACGGTGTACGCGCTGGCGCCGTTCGCCACCCGCGGCCTGGAGAAGCTCGGCGCCAAGCTGGCCCGGGTCGTGCCGGGCGAGGAGGCGAGCGTGCTCGCCGAGCACGCCACGGTCACCGAGGCGCTGAGCGCGCCGGGCGCGATCCTCATCGTGGGTGAGCGGCTGGCCGGTGTGCCGGGCGGGCTCTCCGCCGCGGCGGACGTGGCCCGGCGTACCGGTGCGAAGCTGGCCTGGGTGCCGCGGCGCGCGGGTGACCGCGGCGCGGTCGACGCGGGCTGCCTGCCCAACCTGCTCCCCGGGGGCCGGCTGGTCACCGAGCCGGCCGCGCGGGCCGAACTGGGCGAGGCGTGGGACATTCCGGCCGGGGTGATCCCCAGCCAGGCCGGTCGGGACACCGACGGCATCCTGGCGGCGGCGGCCAACGGACAGCTCGGCGCGCTGCTGGTCGGCGGCGTCGACCCGGCCGACCTGGCCGACCCGCGGCTGGCCGAGGCCGCGCTGGACGCGGTGCCGTTCCTGGTCAGCCTGGAACTGCGCGCCAGCGCGGTGACCCGGCGGGCCGACGTGGTGCTGCCGGTCGCCCCGGTGGTCGAGAAGGCCGGCAGCTTCCTCGACTGGGAGGGCCGGCTGCGTCCGTTCGAGGCGGTGCTGAACACCGCCGCGATGACCGACGGGCGGGTGCTCGACGCGCTGGCCGCGCTCCTCGACGTAAGCCTCGGCACCGCCGACGTGCCGAGTGTCCGCCGCGAGCTGGGCTCGCTGCCGGCCACGCGCATGTCCCGGCCGTCCGCGCCGTCGGTGTCGCCGGGCACCGTGCCGCACCCGGCCGCCGGGGAGGCCGTGCTGGCGACCTGGCACCAGCTCGTCGACAACGGCACCCTGACCGAGGGCGACGAGAACCTCGCCGGCACCGCCCGCCCGCCGGTGGTCCGGCTGGGCAAGGGCACCGCCGAGGCGCTCGGTGTCGCCGACGGTGACGCGGTCACGGTCGGCACCGACCGGGGCGCGCTGACCCTGCCGGCGGAGATCACCGAGATGCCGGACGGCGTGGTCTGGCTGCCCACGAACTCACCCGGTTCGACCGTGCGACGCAGCCTCGGGGCGACGTCCGGCACGGTCGTCCGGATCTCCGTTCCCGCATCGGGTACGGCCATCCCGGCCGGGCGCGTGGCGGCCGACGAGACCATCCTCAGTTCTGGGGGTAACCAGTGAACTCGATCGTCCTGGCTCAGGACCCGACGCTTGCCGACTTCGGTCGGGATCCGTGGTGGCTGGTTCTCGGCAAGATTGTCTTCGCCTTCGCGTTCGGTCTGCTGGCCACCCTGCTCGGTGTCTGGTTCGAACGGCGCGTGGTCGGTTACATGCAGGTGCGGCCCGGCCCGAACCAGGTCGGCCCGCTCGGCCTGTTGCAGACCCTCGCCGACGGCCTGAAGATGGCCTTCAAGGAGGACATCCTCCCGAAGGCGGCCGACAAGGTCGTCTACTTCTTCGCACCGACGATCTCGGTGATCTGCGCGGTCACCGCGCTGGCGGTGGTGCCGTTCGGCCCGATGGTGAGCATCTTCGGCCACCACACGCCGTTGCAGGTCACCGACGTGCCGGTGGCCGTGCTCCTGCTGCTGGCCTGCTCCTCGATGGGCGTCTACGGCATCGTGCTGGGCGGCTGGGCCTCCGGCTCGACGTACCCGCTGCTCGGTGGTCTCCGGTCGAGCGCCCAGATGATCTCGTACGAGGTCGCGATGGGCCTGAGCATCGTGGCGGTCTTCATGACCGCCGGCACGATGAGTACCAGCGGGATCGTCGCCGCACAGGGTGACGCCACCCGGCTGACCATCTTCGGCACCGAGATCCCGGCCCCGGGCTGGTACGCGATCCTGCTGCTGCCCAGCTTCGTCATCTTCTTCATCGCCACGGTGGGTGAGACCAACCGGGCGCCGTTCGACCTACCCGAGGCCGAGTCCGAGCTGGTCGCCGGCTTCATGACCGAGTACAGCTCGCTGAAGTTCGCGCTCTTCATGCTCAGCGAGTACGTCGCGATGGTGACCATGTCCGCGGTCACCACCACGCTGTTCCTCGGCGGCTGGCGGGCGCCCTGGCCGATCACGCTGTGGGAGGGCGCCAACTCCGGTTGGTGGCCGATGCTCTGGTTCTTCGGCAAGGTGATCGCGCTGGTCTTCGTCTTCGTGTGGCTGCGCGGCACGCTGCCCCGACTGCGCTACGACCAGTTCATGCGCTTCGGCTGGAAGGTTCTGCTGCCGATCAACCTGGTCTGGATCCTGGTCCTGTCGGGCCTGCGCTCGATCGAGGACTGGGACACCCGCGGCAAGGTCATCGCCGTGAGTATCCCGGCCGGCATCCTGCTGCTCGCCACGCTCTTCTGGCCGAGCCGGAAGCCGCAGCCGAAGCCGACCACGCAGGAGCAGGTCGACAGCCGGCCGTACGGGAGCTTCCCGCTGCCGCCGATGGATCTACAGGTACCACCGAGCCCGCGTATCACGCGCGTGGTCGCCGAGCGGGAGCCGGCCAACATCGTCGCCGGCTCGGACTCCAGGGAGGTGTGACGTGGGCGCGATCACCGGAACGTTCAAGGGATTCGGTGTCACCTTCTCGCACATGTTCAGGAAGGTCGTCACCACCGACTATCCGTTCAAGCCGCCGGTTTCGGCGCCGCGCTACCACGGGCGGCACATCCTCAACCGGCACCCGGACGGCCTGGAGAAGTGCATCGGCTGCGAGCTGTGCGCCTGGGCCTGCCCGGCGGACGCGATCTACGTCGAGGGCGGCGACAACACCGACGAGCAGCGCTTCTCGCCGGGTGAGCGGTACGCCAGCACCTACCAGATCAACTACGCGCGGTGCATCTTCTGCGGACTCTGCATCGAGGCCTGCCCGACCCGTTCGCTGACCATGAGCAACGAGTACGAGCTGGCCCGGGACAACCGACAGGACCTGATCTTCACCAAGGAGCAGTTGCTCGCCCCGCTGTTGGAGGGCATGGAGCAGCCGCCGCACCCGATGCGGCTGGGTGACAGCGAGAAGGACTACTACGTCGGCGCGCTGGACAACCCGGGCACCTCCGCCGGTGCCGAGACGTCACCGATGGGCCCTGGCCGCCACCAGGTCGAGGAGCACCCCGGCGTGACGTTCCCGGGCGCCGAGCAGGCCGCCCAGCGTGCGGCGGTCGGCAAGGGAGAGAACGCATGACCACGTCTACGGTGCTCGCCGCGGCGGGCGGGGTGTCCGGCGGCGAGCAGGTCACCTTCTGGATCCTCGCGCCGCTCGCGCTGATCGGCGCGATCGGGATGGTGGCGGCCCGCAACGCGGTGCACTCGGCGCTCTGGCTGGTGCTGACCATGCTCTGCCTGGGCGTGTTCTACGTGCTCCAGGCCGGGCCGTTCATCGGCATGGTGCAGATCATCGTCTACACCGGCGCGATCATGATGCTCTTCCTGTTCGTGCTGATGCTCGTCGGTCGGGACGCGTCCGACTCGCTGATCGAGACCCTGCGCGGTCAGCGGGTCGCCGCGATCGTGCTGGGGCTGGGCTTCGCCGGCCTCGTCGGCGGCGCCCTCTACCGGGCCGTCGAGGGCTCCACCGCCGTCGGCCTGGACGAGGCCAACGCGGAGGGGAACGTGCAGGGCATCGCCCGCCTGCTGTTCACGAAGTACGTCTTCGCGTTCGAGCTGACCTCGGCGCTGCTGATCACCGCGGCGGTCGGCGCCATGGTGCTCGCGCACGTCGAGCGGCGCAAGCAGGACAAGATGGACCAGCCGGCGACCATGCGGGCCCGCTTCGCGCCGGGCAACTACCCGGGCCCCAAGCCGGGCCCCGGCGTCTTCGCGACCTCCTCCTCGGTGGCCACCCCGGCGCGACTGCCGGACGGCCGGCTCACCGAGCGGAGCACGCCGGACATCCTGCCGGTGCGTGAGCTGACCGCGCAGGAGACCACTCTGAAGGGGACCGACCGGTGACTCCTGACTATTACCTGGTGCTGGCCGCGGTGCTGTTCACCATCGGCGCCGCCGGGGTGCTCGTCCGGCGCAACGCGCTCGTGCTGTTCATGTGTGTCGAGCTGATGCTCAACGCGGCCAACCTGACGCTGGTCACCTTCAGCCGGATCAACGGTGACCTCAACGGCCAGATCATGGCGTTCTTCGTGATGGTGGTGGCCGCCGCCGAGGTCGTGGTCGGCCTCGCGATCATCATGGCCATCTTCCGGACGCGACGCTCGGCGAGCGTCGACGACGCCAACCTGCTGAAGTACTAAAGGGGTCCACCGGTGGAAGAGACTGTGGAATACGCCCAGGCCACGGGGCTGCTCGGGGGCGTCTGGCTGCTGGTGGCGATCCCGCTGGTCAGCGCGGCCATCCTGCTGCTGCTCGGCCGGCGGGCCGACCGCTGGGGGCACTGGTTGGGCGTCGCGGCCATCGGCGCCGCGTTCGTGCTCGGGCTGGCGTCCTTCTTCCAGCTACGAGGCCTGGAGAACAAGTCGGTCGAGCTGAGCCTGTGGGACTTCATCGCGGTCGGTGACCTGCGGGTCGACTTCGGCCTGCTGTTCGATCCGCTGGCCGCCGTCTTCGTGCTCCTCATCACCGGCGTCGGCTTCCTGATCCACCTGTACGCCGTGGAGTACATGGCGCACGACGCGGGTCGCCGCCGGTTCTTCGCGTACTTCAACCTGTTCGTCGCCGCCATGCTGCTGCTGGTGCTCGGCAACAACTACGTGATGCTCTACTTCGGCTGGGAGGGCGTCGGTCTGGCGTCGTACCTGCTGATCTCCTTCTGGTACGGGCGGCCGAGCGCCGCCACGGCCGGCAAGAAGGCGTTCCTGATGAACCGGGTCGGTGACACCGGCCTCGCCATCGGCATCTTCATCATGTTCGCGACCCTGGGCACCACCCAGTACGACGAGGTCTTCAACGGCGTCGGCTCACTGACCGGCACCACCGTGCTGGTCCTCGGCCTGTTGCTGCTGCTCGGCGCGGCCGGTAAGTCCGGCCAGTTCCCGTTGCAGGCGTGGCTGCCGGACGCGATGGAGGGCCCCACCCCGGTGTCGGCGCTCATTCACGCCGCCACCATGGTCACCGCCGGTGTCTACCTGATCGCCCGCTCCAACCCGATCTTCTCCGCGAACTCGACGCTCCAGCTCGTGGTGGTCAGCGTCGGCGCGCTCACCCTGCTGATGGGCTGCATCATCGGCGCGGCCAAGGACGACATCAAGCGGGTGCTCGCCTGGTCGACGGTGAGCCAGATCGGCTACATGTTCCTCGGCGTCGGTCTCGGCGGCGGGGCGTACGCGCTGGCCATCGTGCACCTGCTGGCGCACGGCTTCTTCAAGGCCAACATGTTCCTGGGCGCCGGCTCGGTCATGCACGGCATGAAGGACCAGGTGGACATCCGCCGCTTCGGTGGGCTGTCGACGTACATGAAGGTCACCTGGTTGACGTTCATGATGGGCTGGCTGGCCATCATCGGCATGTTCCCGTTCTCCGGCTTCTTCTCCAAGGAGCCGATCATCGTGGCCGCCTTCGAGCGGGAGGACTGGACCGCCTGGCTCTACGGCGGTGCCGCGCTGCTCGGTGCGGGCCTGACCGCGTTCTACATGACGCGGCTGTTCGTGCTCACGTTCCACGGTCCGAAGCGGTGGACCGAGGACATCGAGCACCCGCACGAGTCGCCGAAGCTGATGACCATTCCGCTGATCCTGCTGGCGATCGGCTCGGTCGGCGCCGGCTTCCTGCTCTCCACCTCCGTGCCGGACTGGCTGACGTCCACCGCCGGTCTGGGCGGCGAGCACGCGGAGCACGAGCCGGTCCTCTCGCACCTCGTGATCACCACGCTGTCGCTGCTGGTCACCGTGC
This sequence comes from Micromonospora sp. NPDC049662, assembly GCF_040675055.1. NCBI lineage: Bacteria > Bacillati > Actinomycetota > Actinomycetes > Micromonosporales > Micromonosporaceae > Micromonospora > Micromonospora sp. NPDC049662. The sequence goes on along the minus strand of NZ_JBFAOC010000043.1, from coordinate 10,776 downwards.
TCGGCGCCGGCCTGGCCTGGTTCCTGTTCCGGGCCGGCACGGCCACCGCGCCGCAGCCGGCCGGGATCCTGGTCACCGCCGCCCGACGCAACCTCTACACCGACGCCGTCAACGAGGCGGTCTTCGAGAAGCCGGGCATCTTCCTCACCCGGGCGCTGGTCTTCCTCGACAACCGGGGCATCGACGGTCTCGTCAACGGGCTCGCCGCCGCCGTCGGCGGGGGTTCGGGTCGACTCCGGCGGATGCAGACCGGCTTCGTCCGCTCGTACGCCACCTCGATCCTGGCCGGCGCGCTGCTGGTGATGGCGGCGTTCCTCGCGGTGCAGGCGGGGTGGTTGGCATGACCGACCCGAAGACGCCCGCCCCCGCCGGCGGACCACGCATCCACCACGGAGGTAAGGCCGCATAATGTCCAACTTCCCGTTCCTCTCGGTGCTCACCGTGGCGCCACTGGTGGGCGCTCTGGCGGTGGCCTTCCTGCCGCGCCACCGGCCCGAGCTGGCCAAGCAGGTGGCGTTCGCCTGGTCGCTGCTGGTACTGGTGCTCTCGGTGGTGATGTGGGTCAGCTTCAACGCCGTCGGTGACCGGTTCCAGTTCCGGGAGTCGTACACCTGGATCCCGAACTGGGGCGTCAACTTCACCTTCGCCGCCGACGGCATCGCGCTGGTGATGCTGATGCTGATCGCGGTGCTGGTGCCGTTGGTGATCCTGGCGTCCTGGCACGACGCCGAGTCGTCGAAGCGGTCCATCCCGGTCTACTTCGCGCTGCTGCTGATCCTCGAGAGCACGATGATCGGCGTCTTCGCGGCCGCCGACGTCTTCCTGTTCTACGTGTTCTTCGAGGTCATGCTCGTGCCGATGTACTTCCTGATCGGCAGCTACGGCGGCCACCAGCGGCAGTACGCGGCGGTGAAGTTCTTCCTCTACTCGCTGGTCGGCGGTCTGTTCATGCTGGCCGCGGTGATCGGCCTGTGGGTGGTCGGTGGCAAGACGTTCGACTGGCAGGCGCTCTCGCAGGTCGACATCAGCACCGGCACCGAGCGGTGGCTGTTCCTCGGCTTCTTCCTCGCGTTCGCCATCAAGGCCCCGTTCTTCCCGTTCCACACCTGGCTGCCGGACGCCGGTGGCGCCGCCCCGGCGGGTGCCGCCGCGTTGCTGGTCGGTGTGCTGGACAAGGTCGGCACGTTCGGCATCCTGCGCTACTGCCTGCCGCTGTTCCCCGAGGCGTCGAAGTGGTTCGCGCCCTGGGCGCTGGCGTTGGGCGTGATCGGCATCATCTACGCGGCGCTGCTGGCGGTCGGTCAGAACGACCTCAAGCGGCTGGTGTCGTACACCTCGATCGCGCACTTCGGGTTCATCGGGGTGGGCATCTTCGCGTTCACCACCCAGGCCGGCACCGGCGCGGTGCTCTACATGCTCAACCACGGCCTGGCCACCGGCCTGCTCTTCCTCGTGGTGGGCATGCTCGTCGCCCGGCGTGGCTCGGCGCTGATCAGTGACTTCGGTGGTGCCGGCAAGCTGGTCCCGGTGCTCGCCGGTGTGCTGTTCTTCGCCGGTCTGGCCTCGCTCGCCCTGCCGGGGACCGCGCCGTTCATCTCCGAGTTCCTGGTGCTGATCGGCACGTTCACGGTGAACAAGCCGGTGGCGGTCATCGCCACGGTCGGCATCATCCTGGCGGCGGCGTACGTGCTGTGGATGGTGCAACGCACCACGCAGGGCACGCTCAACCCGGCGCTGACCGAGGTCGACGGTATGCGCCGGGACCTCAGCCTGCGGGAGAAGGTCGTGGTCGCCCCGCTGATCGCGCTGATCGTGCTGCTCGGCTTCTACCCCAAGCCGGTCACCGACGTGATCAACCCGGCCGTCCAGGCGACCATGGACGACATCGGCAGGACCGACCCCGCCCCATCGGTGGGCGGCACTCTCCAGGAGGCAGGCCGGTGAGCGCGAGGAGTGCAGCGCAGCGGAGCCCCGCAGTCGCGAACGAAAGGTCGGCATCGGTGAGCGCGAGGAGTGCAGCGCAGCGGAGCCCCGCAGTCGCGAACGAAAGGTCGGCACAGTGACCGAGTTGAAACTGCCGTCGCTCGATTACGCGGCGCTCGCCCCGATCCTGATCATGCTGGGCACCGCGTTGCTCGGCGTGCTGGTCGAGGCCTTCGTGCCCCGGCGCTCGCGACACCTGGTGCAGCTGACGCTGGCACTGCTGGCCGTGCTCGCCGCGCTGACCATGGTGGTCCTCAACGCCGACGACCGGCTCATCACGGCCGGTCAGGCCATCGCGGTGGACGGGCCGACGCTGTTCCTCCAGGGCGCGATCCTGGTGCTGGCGGCCATGGCGCTGCTCCTGATCGGCGACCGCTCCGTCGAGCGGGGCGGCGCGTTCGTCGCCCAGGCCGCCGTGACGGCGGAGTCGGCCGACGACCGGAAGCAGGCTGAGGGCCGCAACGGCCTCACCGAGGTGTACCCGCTCGTCACGTTCGCCATCGGCGGCATGCTGATCTTCGTGGCGGCGAACGACCTGCTGACCATGTTCATCGCGTTGGAAGTCTTCTCCCTCCCGCTGTACCTGCTCTGCGCGCTGGCTCGCCGCCGGCGGCTGCTGAGCCAGGAAGCGGCGATGAAGTACTTCCTGCTCGGCGCGTACGCCTCGGCGTTCTTCCTGTTCGGTGTGGCCCTGATCTACGGCTTCACCGCGGGCGTTCCGGGCCGTTCCGCCGGTGTCGACTTCGCGACCGTCAACGCGGCGGTGAGTGAGTCTCCGGCCAGCCCGGTGCTGCTCTTCGCCGGCATGGCGCTGCTCGCCATCGGTCTGCTCTTCAAGGCCGCCGCGGCCCCGTTCCACGTCTGGACCCCGGACGTCTACCAGGGTGCGCCGACCCCGGTCACCGGCTTCATGGCGGCCTGCACCAAGGTCGCCGCGTTCGGCGCCCTGCTGCGCGTCTTCCACGTCGCGTTCGAGGGCGGGGGCTGGGACTTCACCCCGGTCCTCGGCGCGGTGGCGGTGCTGACCATGCTCCTGGGCGCGGTGCTCGCGGTCACCCAGACCGACATCAAGCGGCTGCTCGCGTACTCCTCGATCGCCAACGCCGGCTACCTGCTGGTCGGCGTGCTGGCCCCGAGCAAGGACGGGCTGTCCGGCACGATGTTCTACCTGGTCGCGTACGGCTTCTCGGTGCTCGCCGCGTTCGCCGTGGTGACCCTGGTCCGGGACGCTGACGGCGAGGCCACCCACCTGTCCCGGTGGGCGGGGTTGGGCCGGCGCTCGCCGTTCTTCGCCGCGCTGTTCACGTTCATCCTGCTGGCCTTCGCCGGTATCCCGCTGACCAGCGGATTTACCAGCAAGTTCGCCATCTTCGGGCCGGCCCTTGAGGGCGGTCAGGCGTGGCTGGTGATCGCCGGTGTGCTGACCAGCATGGTGCTCGCGTTCCCGTACCTGCGGGTCGTGGTGATGATGTGGCTGTCCGAGCCGGGCGAGTCCACCCCGACCGTGACCGTGCCGGGCGGGCTCACCTCCGCCGCCCTGATGATCGGCGTGCTGGCCACCCTGGTGCTGGGTGTCGCCCCGGCGCCGCTGCTCGACCTGGCTACCGGAGCCGCCGAATTCGTGCGGTGAGACGTGGCTCTACCACCGGGGGCCGGCGCGCGACAGCGTGCCGGCCCCCGCTGCGTATCCCCGATCCGGAGCAGGTAGAACGGGTGTGGCATGGTTGATGGTGTGGTGATTCCGGCTGGCGAGCGTTCAGGTGCCACCGGTTCCGGCGGTCGCCGGGGTCGGGCGAGCATGAGTCAGTTCGGCGCGCTCGGCCTTCATCTCGCCGATCCCCGCGTCGAGGCATCCGTGCTGGGCCTGCTGGAAGCGGTCGAGGTCGAGCTGAGTGCGAGTGTGGCCAGCGCCGACCCGTTCGTCTCCGAGGCGGCCCGGCACCTTCTCGACGCCGGGGGTAAGCGGTTCCGGCCGCTGCTGGTGGCGCTCGGTGCCCAGTTCGGCGATCCCACGGGCGCGCGGGTGGTCCCGGCGGCCGTGGTGATGGAGCTCACGCACCTGGCCACCCTCTACCACGACGACGTGATGGACGAGGCGGACGTGCGGCGGGGTGCGCCGAGCGCCAACTCGCGTTGGACCAACTCGGTCGCCATCCTGGTCGGCGACTACCTCTTCGCCCGCGCCGCGGACATCGCGGCGGACCTGGGCCCGGAGGCCGTCCGGTTGCAGGCGCGCACCTTCGCCCGGCTCGTGCACGGGCAGATCGCCGAGACGGTGGGGCCGCGTGCCGGCGACGACCCGGTCGCGCACTACCTGAGCGTGATCGCCGAGAAGACCGGCTCCCTGATCGCCACGTCGGCCCGCTTCGGCGGCATGTTCAGTGGCGCTCCGGCGCAGCACGTCGAGGCGCTCGCCGGGTACGGCGAGACGATCGGCGTCGCCTTCCAGCTCTCCGACGACCTGCTCGACATCGCGTCCGAGTCGGTGCAGTCGGGCAAGACGCCCGGCACGGACCTGCGCGAGGGGGTCCCGACGCTCCCGGTGCTCTACGCCCGTGCGGCCGACGACTCCGACGCCTCCTCGGTGCGGCTGCGGGAGATCCTGGCGACCGGTCCGTTGACCGACGACGCGCTGCACGCCGAGGCGCTGGGGCTGCTGCGGGAGAGCCCGGCGCTCAAGCGTGCCCGGGAGACCGTGCGCAGCTACGCCGAGGACGCCCGCGCCTGTCTGGCCCCGCTCCCCGCGAACTCGTCCCGCCAGGCCCTGGAGTCGCTCTGCGACTACATAGCCGACCGCACAAGCTGACCAGCACGCCCCTCCAGCGCGGCACCCCCAGCTTCGTTGATCATGAAGTTATTGCCTCGACACGCCGTGTGATGGGGCAACAACTTCATGATCACCGGCTCGGGGGTGAGGGGTTGGTAGGAGGCGGCTGGCGGTCAGCATCAGGGCGGCGGCCAGCAGCATCGACACCGAGGCCGTGGCCCACATTGTCGGGTAGCCCAGGTGGGCGGCGAGCGGGCCGAGGCTCAGTGGGCCGAGGCAGCCGCCCGCGTACACCCCGGTCTGTGTGATCGAGGTGGCGGCGGCCGGAGCCTGCGGGTGCAGCCGGACCACCGCGAAGGTCATGAGGCCGGGCCAGGCCCAGCCCAGACCGAACCCGAGCACCACGCCCGCCACCAGCGGCACCGGGCCGGCCACCGCGAGCAGGCCCAGCCCGACCGCCCCGATCACCAGCATCGCGGCGATGAGCGCGACGTGACCGTTGGCCCGCCGGTCGGCCAGTCCGCCAGCGCCCACCCGGGCGACGACACAGACCGCGCTGCCCAGGGTCAGGGTGAGGCCGGCCAGAGCAGGCGAGAGGCCCCGGGCGGCGGCCGAGTCGACCAGGAAGGTGCCGAGCGCGTTGGCCGCGCCCGCCGCCAACGTCGCCGCCGCGCCGACGACCACCAGGGCCGTCGTGGCCCGGCCTCCGCGCGTCCCGTCGGCCCGACGCGCACGACCGGACACCTGCCGGGGTACGGCCGGCAGCGTGGTCAGCGCCGCGACTGCCGCCACCACGAACGCCCAACGCCAGCCGGCGGTGAGCGCGATGGTGGGCACCGCCGCGCCGGCCAACAGCGTCGAGACCGGGATCGCCGCCTGCTTGACGCCGAACGACAGGCCCTGCCTCCGCGGCGGGACGTGCTCGGCGAGCGCCGCGTTGCTGGCGAGCTGGCCGAGGGCGTTCGCGGCGGCGCTGAGCGCCAGCAGGGCGAGCAGCGCCTCGTACGAGCGGGCGAGCGCTGCCACGGCCAGCATCGACCCGGAGGCCAGCACGATGGCGCAGCGGGCCACCAGCGCCGGCCCGTACCGCTCGACGAGGCGTCCGGAGGGCACCGAGGTCAGCGCGCTCACGCCGAAGTAGACGGAGACGGCCAGGCCAAGCCCGGCGGGGGAGAAGCGGAGATCCGCACCCATCTGCACGGCGAGGCCGCCGAGCAGGAAGACGGGCAGTACGCAGGCCACGGTGGTGACCACGGCGCCGGCGCTGGCCCGGATGGGGCGGGTGCGGACGGGCGCGGGGGTGAGGACGGTGTGGGTCATCGTGAGGCAAACCTACGCGAGTCGCGCTCAGGCAACTCCTGGTGACCGCTGGTGTACGAGGAGTGGATGGTGATCTGGCATCCTCGACCCGAACAGGCATTTCGCACGCGGCCTGTTTTTCATATGGTGTAAGTCCCCGGCGGCGGAGGTGGTTGTGCGCGACCCCTTGGCAGAACCTTCGGACCTGATCCGCAGCGTGTCCCGAGCACTGCGGGTGCTCGAGTCGGTCGGTCGTGCCCCGAAGGGCCTGACCGTCAAGCAGATCGCCCGACGGTGTGAGCTGACCGTGGCCACCACCTACCACCTCGTCCGCACCCTCGCGTACGAGGGTTACGTGATCCGTCGCGAGGACGGCACGTACATCGTGGGTCTCGAGGTGGCCGACCGTTACCGCGAGTTGGTGACCGCGTTCCGGGGTCCACCGGTGGTCGGCGAGACGTTGCGACGCGCCGCCGTCGACACCGGTTACAGCCACTTCCTGGGTCGGTTCGTCGGCGGTCAGGTCGCCATCACGGCGGTGGCCGAGGGGCACCGTTCGCCGTATCTGGAAGATCTCGTTCCCGGCTTCGACGAGGGGGCCCACGCGACCGCTCTCGGCAAGTCCCTGCTCGCCACCCTGACCGCCGAGCAGCGCTTCCGCTATCTCCGCGAGTACGGCATGCGTCCCTTCACCAGCGCCACGCTTACCGCCACCGAGACGTTCGAGGCCGACCTGGCCGCCGGTGACCGCCGGGGGATGCAGTTGGAGTTGGGACAGTTCCGCCAGGGGGTGGCCTGCGCGGCGGTGCTCGTCGCACCCGACAAGGACATGGAACGTCGGGTCGTGCTGGCCTGCGCCCTGCCCGCGAGCGAGATGATGACCTCCGCCCGTGTCGTACGCGCGAAGCTGCTCACCGTCGCCCGTACGGTCGCCGACGGCATCGCCGCCGACCACTGACCCGCCGGACGCGCCAGAGGCCCTCTCCCGGGCTGGGAGAGGGCCTCTCGGGGCGGTCCGGCGCCGAACCGCCAGGGGAACGTCAGCTGCCCACCGGGCCGCCGTCGAGGCGCCAGGTGACCACCACGCCCGGCTTGGCGTAGTCGCCGTCCGGCCAGTTCGAGGCCGGGTTCTCCACCGACGCGCCGGTGATCTCGCCCGGGTGCTGCACCGCGACGAACACCGAGCGGTTGTCGCCGGTGATGAACGGACCGCAGGTCTCCGCGCCGATCGGCACGGTCAGGAACTGCTTGAGGTGGCCCTTCTCCGGACCCTCGACCGCGGTGGCGAAGAGGCCGTCGTTGCTGCCCAGCGCATTGCCGTCGGTGGAGATCCACAGGTTGCCGGTGGCGTCGAAGGCGACGTTGTCCGGGCAGGAGATCGGCGAGACCTGGGTCTTGTCGTACCCGGAGAAGAAGGTCGAGGGGTCGGTCGGGTCGCCGCAGACGATCGGGAGCGACCAGGCGAACGTCTCCGCCGTGTTGTCGTCGCGCTCCTCGACCAGCTCCAGGATCTGCCCGTGCTTGTTGGCGTTGCGCGGGTTGGCCTCGTCCGCGGCCGCCTTGCCGGCCTTGCCGCGGTCGGTGTTGTTGGTCAGCGCCACGTACACCTTGCCGGTGAGGTGGCTCGGCTCGACGTCCTCGGGACGGTCCATCTTGGTCGCGCCGACCTTGTCACCGGCGAGCCGGGCGAAGGTGAGCACGTCCGCGGCGGTCATCCCGTCGACGAACGACCGGTTGCCGCTGACCAGCTTGATCCAGCGACCCCGACCGTTGAACGCGCCGTCGGTGGGGAGCGTGCCGGAGCCGTCGATCTCGGCGGCGCTGGTCTGGTCGAGCTGCGCGACGTAGAGCGTGCCGGACTCCAGCAGGGTCAGGTTGTGCTTGCGGGCGGCCCAGGAGTTGCCCTTGAGGAACTTCTTGTCCGAGACGAACTTGTACAGGTAGTCGAACCGCTCGTCGTCGCCCATGTACGCGACCACGTGGCCGTCCCTGGCGACGATGACGTTCGCGCCCTCGTGCTTGAAGCGACCCATCGCGGTGTGCTTGCGCGGACGGCTCTCCGGGTCGAACGGGTCGATCTCGACGACCCAGCCGAACCGGTGCGCCTCGTTGGGGTGCTTGGCCAGGTCGAAGCGCTCGTCGGCGCGTTCCCACTTGCGGCTGCCGCTGGGGTAGCGAGCGGTGGTGGTGATGCCGTAGCGGTCGAACTTCGGCTTCAGGTCGGCCGGCGCGGCGTCGGCGCCGACGAAGTACTGGTTGAAGTTCTCCTCGCCGGACAGCACGGTGCCCCACGGGGTCACGCCACCGGAGCAGTTGTTCAGCGTGCCGACGACCGTACGGCCCTTCGGGTCGGCGGCGGTCTTCAGCCAGGCCGAGCCGGCGGCCGGGCCGGTCAGGTCGAACTTGGTGCTCAGCGCGGTGACCCGCCGGTTGTACGGCCGGCGGCCGTTGCCCACGGGCTTCCACTGCCCGGTGCCGCCGACCCGCTCCAGCTCCACCACGGACATGCCGTGCGCGGCCATTGCGGTGCGCAGCTGCTCCACGGAGAGTCCGTCCAGGCCGGGGAACCCGGGGAACATGAGGTCCTCGTTGGTGTACTCGTGGTTGACCACGAGCAGCGCCCTCCTGCCCTGCTTGTCCAGCGGCAGCACACCCACGAAGTCGTTGTTGTAGCCGAACTGCTTCGACTGCGCGGCGGCGCTCTGGTGGTGCAGGTCGAACGCCGGCGCGCCCGGCAGCACCGGGTCACCCCACTTGATCACCACGGCGTGGTCGTAGCCGTTCGGCACGACCAGGGTGTCCAGCTTGTTCGGCGGAATCGGCTTGAAGGTCAGCGCGCCGCTGCCGACACCCGTGGTGGGACGGCCGAAGCCGAAGTTCTCCGGCACGTCCGGGGTGGTGGGGGCCGCGCTGGCGGGGGCCGCGCCGGCCAGCGCGCCGACCGCCGCGCCGCCGAAGCCGAGCACCAGGGCGCCGACCGCGCCGGCCCGGACCACGCCGCGCCGGGAGACCTCCGCGTCCACCACGTCACCGAAGTACGCGTTCTCGGACGTGTTCGGTACCGGGTGGTCACAGGCGTTGCCGCAGCGGTACAGGCAGGTCATGGCGTCACGGGTGCCGTGGCGCTTGCCGGTCAACAGCGGGAGCAGCCGGGGACGGTCGCTCATGGGAGAAGCCTCCAGGTGAGTGGGTGGCGCGACAGGCGGCGTACCAGCCGGACGCTAGGAGGACGCGGTGAGCGGTCGTCGGCCGCGATGTGAACCAGGCGTGAACACCTGCCCGGCCACCAGTGGTCTGACCTCGGGCTGAACCGTTCGGCGTCACCACACGTATTCCCGGGCGGACGCACCGCCGGACCCGCGCCGGAAGTGAGGAGACCGCCATCAGCGACCATGACGCCCAACTGCTGCGGGCGCTGCACGACGAGCACGCGGAGGCGTTGTACGCACACGCCCTGCGGCTGGTCAACGGCGACCGGCAGCGGGCCGAGGACCTGGTGCAGGAGACGCTGCTGCGGGCCTGGCGGCATCCCGAGTCCCTCGACCCACGACGTGGCTCCGTGCGGGCCTGGCTGTTCACGACCGCCCGCAACCTGGCCATCGACGCCTGGCGTCGACGCTCCACGCGGGTCGGTGAGGTGTTCACCGACGAGATTCCCGAGCCGCCGGAGGTCGTCGACGAGGCCGAGCGCGCCGTCGAGGCGTGGACCGTCGCCGAGGCGTTGAACCGGCTCAGCCCGACCCACCGTGAAGTCCTGGTGGAGTGCTTCTACCAGGGGCGGTCGGTGGCGGAGGCGGCGTCGCGGCTGGGGGTGCCGCCGGGAACCGTCAAGTCACGCACCCACTACGCGCTGCGCTCACTACGGTTGGTCCTGGCCGAGATGGGGGTGACGGGATGACCCGGTGCGAGTTCGCGCACGACGACGGCGCGTACGTGCTGGGCGCCCTGGCCCCCGCCGAGCGGGCGGCCTACGAGCGGCACCTCGCCGGCTGTGCCTCGTGCCGGGATGCCGTCGCCGAGATCGCCGTCCTACCGGGACTGCTCGGCCGCCTCGACCCGGCGGGCCTGGAACAGTTCCTGCCACCGCCGACCGCGCCCCGGGCGCCCGCGCTGCTCGAGGAGGCCCGGGCGCGCCGGCGCCGCGAACGGACCAGGACCCGTCGCCGGTACGCCCTGACGACGCTGGCCGCCGCCGCGTTGGCCCTGGTGGTCGGCGTGGGAACGGCTGCCGTGCTGCCCCGACCGGTCGCCCCGCCGCCTGACCCGGGGGCGCAGGGCACTTCGCGCCCCGCCCCGCAGGTGTCGATGGTCGCCATGCGGCCGGTGGCACTCGCCGGTCCGGTGCACGCCGACATCGGTCTGACCGGCAGCAAGTGGGGCACCGAGATCACCATGCACTGCGGGTACGACGCGCGGACGAGCTACGGCAAGGCGTACCCGTTCCGGCTGGTGGCGAAGGGCCCGAGCGGCGCGAGCGAACAGATCGGCTCCTGGCTCGCCGCGCCCGGCGACGACCTGGTGTTCACCGGCATGACCCGCTTCACCGACGCGGAGCTGGTCAGCGTGGAACTCCAACGAGCCGACGGCACCCCCCTGCTCACCTACGCAGTCCCCTAACCCCGCCCCCAGGCTCGCCCCCCACCCCGCCCCCCACCCCCGCCCCCACCCCGTGGGGGGGGGGGTTTGTGGTTGGGGTTTTTTGGCCGGCCCAAATGGTGGTGGGGGGC
>NZ_JBFAOC010000042.1:0-56001 GCF_040675055.1 Micromonospora sp. NPDC049662 | reverse complement strand
GCCGCCCGCCCCGCCCCGGTGATCAAGAGTTTCGCGACACGACCCGCCCTCAACGGTGACGCGAACCTCTTGATCACCGGGGCGGAAGGGCAGAGGGGTGGAGGGGGTGGGGAGGGGAGGAGGGGAGGGGGAGTGCGGGCGGTCACCCTATTTGGGCGAGGTTGGGTTGCTGGGGTCGGGGGACCCGTGCGGGGACGTGCATCGCGCGAGGCGTGGCGCGCGGGGTGTGATCGCCGGGGCCCGGCCGACTGGGAGGAGTGGACCCGATGGTGGACGCGACCACGAGGTTCTTCGAGGAGCTGGACCGGCGGGGGTACGAGCCTCTGCTGGCGAAGACCTCCGGGACACTGCGGATCGACCTGCACGAGGGGGCACAGACCCGGCACTGGCTGCTGAAAATCGACCGTGGGCGGCTCAACGTGAGCCAGGAGGACAGCGAGGCCGACACGGTGATCGGCGCCAGCCCGATGCTGTTCGACGAGATAGCGGCCGGCCGTGAGCACGGCCTGGCGGCGCTGTTGCGTGGGGACATGACGGTGTCGGGGGACGCCCGGCTGGTGGTGCAGGTGGAGCGGATCTTCCCCGGGTCGCCGGACGCCCGTGGGCCGCGTCGCCGATTCGCGGGGGAGGTGCGGTGATGGGGCAGAGCAACACGATCCGGATCCTGGACGGCAGCACATTCGTCGTCTGTGAGGACACCGGTGACATCGAGGCGACGCCGAGCGAACCGACCGGGCTCTTCTCCCTCGACACCCGGTTCCTGTCGACGTGGGTGCTGAGCGTCAACGGTGAACGCCTCAACTCGCTCTCGTACGACGACCTGCAGTACTTCGAGTCCCGGTTCTTCCTCGTGCCGGGGATGGCCACCCACTACGTGGACGCGAAGTTGTCGATCATCCGCGAGCGCGCGGTCGGCGGCAGCTTCTGCGAGCGGCTCACCATCCTCAACCACGACGAGAAGGCGGTCGATCTGGAGATCCGGATGGACGCCGCGGCCGACTTCGCCGACCTGTTCCAGGTCAAGGACGAGATCCTGAACAAGAAGGGCGAGATCTATACCGAGGTCGAGGCCGACAAGCTGCGCCTGGGCTACCGCCGGGGCAACTTCCGGCGCGAAACGATCATCTCCTCGTCGATGTCGCCGCGCTACGACAACCGGGGTTTCGCGTACACCGTCCGCCTGGAACCGAATGAGCAGTGGGAGGCGCAGATCGACGTGCAGACGCGCGCGGTCGGCCCAGGGGACCGGGACCTGCGGATGGGTCTGCGCGTGCACGGCGGCGAGCGGCTGGCCCTGCAACACGACCTGGAGCAGTGGATCGCGGACGCGCCGAAGGTCAACAGTCAGTACGGACGGGTTGCCAGCACCTACCGGCGCAGCCTGATCGACCTCGCCGCGCTGCGCTTCTCGCCGCTGTCGCTCGGGGGCGCGACCCTGCCCGCGGCCGGTCTGCCCTGGTTCATGACCATGTTCGGCCGGGACAGCATCCTCACCTGCCTCCAGACGCTGCCGTTCACGCCGCAGTTGTCGAAGACGACGCTGCGCATCCTCGCGTCCCTCCAGGGCAGCCGGTTCGACGACTTCCGGGACGAGGACCCGGGACGGATCCTGCACGAGATGCGGTACGGCGAGACCGCCGCCTTCGAGGAGCAGCCACACTCGCCGTACTACGGCTCGGTGGACGCGACTCCGCTGTTCCTCGTGCTGCTCGACGAGTACGAGCGGTGGAGCGGGGACGTGGCGCTGGTCAAGGAGTTGGAGCAGGAGTCCCGGGCCGCGCTCAAGTGGATCGACAGTTACGCCGACCTGGTCGGCAACGGCTACATCTGGTACGAGCGCCGCAACACCGAGACCGGCCTGGAGAACCAGTGCTGGAAGGATTCCTGGGATTCGATCTCCTACTCCGACGGCACCCTGCCGCCGTTTCCCCGGGCCACCTGCGAGGTGCAGGGGTACGCGTACGACGCGAAGGTCCGCGCGGCGCGGATGGCCCGTCAGTTCTGGGACGACCCGGAGTTCGCCGACCAGTTGGAGCGGGAGGCGGCGGAGCTGAAGGAGCGGTTCAACCGGGACTGGTGGGTGGCCGACGGCGAGTACTACGCGCTGGCCCTGGACCCGGACGGTCGCCAGTGCGACATCCTCAGCTCCAACATCGGTCACCTGCTGTGGAGCGGGATCGTCGATCCGGCGCGGGCCGAAAAGCTGGCGGCGCACCTGGTCGGGCCGCGACTGTTCTCCGGCTGGGGGGTGCGCACGCTCGCCGAGGGGGAGGCCCGGTACAACCCGATCGGCTACCACAACGGCACGATCTGGCCGTTCGACAACTCGTTCATCGCCTGGGGCCTGCGTCGCTACGGGTTCGCCGAGGAGGCCGCCACCATCGCCAACGGCATCCTCGACGCGGCCACCTACTTCGACGGGCGGCTACCGGAGGCGTTCGGCGGCTACCCGCGGGAGCTGACCAAGTTCCCGGTCGAGTACCCCACGGCATGCAGTCCGCAGGCCTGGTCGACGGGTACGCCGCTGCTGCTGTTGCGCACCATGCTCGGTCTCGAACCGCACGACGGGCACCTGGCGGTCGAGCCGCGTCTCCCGGTCGGGATGGGCCGGATCGAAGTCCTGGACATTCCGGGCCGTTGGGGGCGGGTGGACGCCTTCGCCCGAGGTCGGCTCGATCTGCACAGTCTCTCCGACTGAGCCGCGCCCGGCACACCGGCGGCGGCGCGCCACCCGCGTCGCCGCCGGGCCGCCACCCAGGCGCGCCACCCGCGTCGCCGCCGGGCCGCCACCCAGGCGATCCCCAGCCGGGCACGGTAGATTCTGCGGATGCCGGAGCTCGTGTACCCGCCCGTTATCGCCGCTGCCAAGACGTTGTTCCGGGTCCTCGACCTGAAGATCACCATCGAGGGCGCCCACCACGTACCCCGCACGGGCGGGGCGGTGCTGGCCAGCAACCACGTCAGCTACCTCGACTTCATCTTCGCCGGGTTGGGCGCGAACGCCTCCGGTCGGCTCGTCCGGTTCATGGCCAAGCAGTCGGTGTTCGCGCACCGGATCTCCGGTCCGCTGATGCGCGGCATGCGCCACATCCCGGTGGACCGGCAGGCGGGCGCGGCCTCGTTCCGTACGGCCGTCGACGCGCTCAAGCGCGGGGAGGTGGTGGGCGTCTTCCCCGAGGCCACGATCAGCCGGTCGTTCACCGTCAAGGAACTCAAGAGCGGCACCGTCCGGATGGCCCGTTCGGCGAAGGTGCCGGTGCTGCCGGTCGCGCTGTGGGGCACCCAGCGACTCTGGACCAAGGGCCGTCCCCGCACCCTCACCCGCCGGCACACGCCCATCACGATCCTCATCGGCGAGCCGATCCTGCCGGCGGACTTTCCGGACCCGAACGTGCTGGCCGCCGAGTTGACCACCCGGCTGAGCGCGCTCGTGGAGCGGGCCCAGCGCGAGTACCCGGACGCGCCGGCCGGCCCGGAGGACACCTGGTGGCTGCCGGCGCACCTCGGTGGGAGCGCGCCGACGCCACAGGAGGCTGCCGCGCTGGACGCCGAAGGGGAGGAGCGCGCCCCCAGCCTCTGAGGACGGCCGGCGTTCGCGTCAGTTACGCCCGGACGTGCCGTCGGCGAAGCCGTCCCAGGAGCTGGGTTCCGGCCCCGAGCGGTAGTAGTCGTCGCGGGAGCGGAACTCCACCGGCAGCGAGCCGGGCAGGGTGATCCGGGTGTCCCCGGCGAGCAGCGCGGGGCCGGCCCGCAGCAGCAGGACGTCGCGCTCCTGGGCGGAGAGGTCCACCAGTTGCGGGCGGGTCAGGCGGAACATGGCCACCGCCCGGCGGACCTGCTGGGCCAGCGCGACGACCTCACCCGGTGACCCACCCAGGGCCAGCGCCGGCTGCTGGATCGTCCGCAACGCGTCGCAGACGATCATCAGTTGTGGCGGCTCGGCGGGCAGCTCCAGCCGGGACGGCCACTGCCAGCGGATCTGGCCGGTCATCAGGCCGGTCACGCGGCCGGTCGGCCGGGGCCGGGGAGCGTCGTCGGCGACCAGCGAGAGCTGCGAGCCGGTGCCCACCCAGCAGATCCGCTGGTCGGTGACGGTCACCGAGACGGGCCCGGGGAGCTGCCAGGCACATCGTGTCTCCGTCGGCCCGAGCAGGTAGCCCGCCACGAGCAGCCGGTGCCGCCCGAGCACCTTCTCGCCGGGCAGCGGGCGCATGTCGTACCGCCGGTCGAGGGTGGGGCCGGCGTCGTCGTCCGGCGCGTCGAACCGGTGCGGGCCGATGAAGAAGGGGGACGCGTCGGCCTGCATCGTCACGACCTCCCGGTGAACTGGCTGTGCGTTGAGCTTCGCCGATCCGTCGGCCACTGTCATGACGCCCGTTAGGGGGTCGGCCGGTCGTGCGTCGCCTGTGACCGGTAGATGCCGATCTCCTCCGGGCGGACGAGGCCGTCCTCGATCGCACGGGCGAGCAGCGCCGCCTTTGTGGCTGCCGGTCGCCCCGCCCGGGTGTACTTGATCCGCGCGCGGTCAACGTACTGCTTCACGGTGTGCTCGCTGATCTGCATCCGACGCGCCACCGACGCCTTGGACATCGACTGGAACCAGAGCAGCAGGGCCTCCCGCTCCTTGTCGGACAGTGCCGGTCGGTCCGGTCTCGGGTCGCCGACCATCGCGCCGGCCAGCGCCGGAGGCACGTACGGGCGGTCACTCGCCGCGGCCAGCACGGTCGCCACGCAGTGTTCGCGGCCCTCGTGCTTGGCCAGGAACGCCACCGCCCCGGCGTCCAACGCGGCGAGCATGGTCTCCGGGTCGGTGTGCTCCGAGTAGACCACCACCCGCCGCCCGGTGGCGCTCAACTCGGCCAGCTTGTCCAGCGCCATCCGGCCGTGCAGCCGCAGATCGAGCAGGACGACGTCGGCGTCCGGCGCGGCGCGCAGTACCTCGTCCGGGTCGTCCCCGGTGGCCAGCACGGTCAGTCGCGGTTCGCTGGCGAGCCAGGCGCGTACCCCGTCGACGACCACCGGATGGTCGTCGACGATCGCCACCCCGACCGGCCGGTCACCGGTCATCCCGACCACCGGGTCTGCGCCCATCTGATGTCCCCGTCCCGTTCGTAAAGGTGCTGCACCGGCCCGTCCTGGTGTTCGGTGGGCGGGCCGGTCGCGTCCGGCCCCTCCCGGTCCGGCGTGACGAGGCTGACCACCACCTCGTCCGGGCCGGACACCACGGTCAGGCGGGCCCACTCCCGGGCGTCGGCGAGCAGGCTGGTGAGCGGGTCGGCCAGCCGGCGACGGATCTCCACCGGCAGTGGCGGCGGGTTGCCGATGGCGACCAGGTCGATCGGCAACCCGTTGCGTTCGGCCAGGTCCACGGCGGCCCGTAGCTCGTGCAGGAGCGGGTCGGGCACGTCGTCGGATTCGGCGATCAGGCGACGCAGCCGGGCCGCGGCCAGTACGCACCGGCTCTGCACCTCCGGGTCGGCCGGGTCCGCCTCCCCGGCGGCCAGCTCGCCGAGCACCCGCCCGGCCGCCGCGCCCACCAGGGCGAGCCGGTCACGACGTTCCTGCCGGCCCTGCTCGGCGGCGGCCCGTTCGGCGGCGATCGTGTGCATCGCCGCGGCTGCGGCGGCCCGGTCCCGGGCCAGACCGACGATCACCGCGCTGCCGGCGAAGACCGCCACCGGCAGCGTGAACGTGCCGTAGACGTACATCGTGTAGCGGGCCAGATCGGCCGCGCTCGGCGCGTACGCGAGGACGGCGGTGAGCGCGATCATCGCGTGCGTGGTCAGCAGCGCGACGAGACCGCCGACCCGCCGCCCCCACACGGCGAGCACGAAGAACCAGCCGAGCGTGCCCCACACCCAGTTGGCGGCGGTGAACAGGTGTGGCTCGCCGACCGCCGCGAAGACCGCCGCGTCGACGGCGACCAGCACCCCGGCGAGCGGCCACGGCGGCAGTGGCGTGCCGCGCAGCAGCCGGACGCCGGCCACCGCCCCGGTCACGGCGACCAGCACCCAGCCGCCGAGCACGACCGTCGGTGCGGAGAACTGCGCGCGGGTCGCCAGCACCGCCGGCAGTCCGATCGCGACGTGCCAGGCCAGCGCGATGGCGACGGCGACGATCCGGGCACCCCGGTCGGAGGCCTGGGCCACGGCGGCGGGCGCGGCGAGCACCGACTGCTCGGGCCCGTCGACCGGGCCGGGTCGAGGCACCGGTAGGGCACGAATGCCGGCGCGGTCCGCCGTCGCGCCGAGGTCAGCCGCCACCGGGCCACTCCAGTCGAATCCGGGTGCCGGCGCCGGGCGCGGAACACACCTCGGCCCGCCCGCCGACCGCCGCCATCCGCCCCTGGATCGACTCGCGCAGACCGTACCGGTGCGCGGGGACGGTGGCCGGGTCGAAGCCGGGGCCGTCGTCGACCACCTCGGCCACGATGGCGACCGCGTCGCGGCTCAGCCGCAGTGTGGTCCGCGCGCCCGGGGCGTGCCGGACCACGTTGGACAGCGCCGCGTAGGCACTCTCGGTGATCGCGTCGGCCACCCCGGCGGGCACCGCGCAGGCGGTCAGCTGCAGGCTCACCGGCAGCTCGGGCAGCCGGTCGGGCACCGTGCGCAGCCGCTCGTCGAGCGGCACCGGGCCGTCGCCGGGCGTCGGGCCGCGGTCGGTCAACGCGACGAGGGTACGCAGGTCGGCGGCGCACCGCTCACGGAACGTGGCCGACGGGCCGGGTACCGCGCCCAGCCCCACCATGGTCAGGGTGCCGAGCACCGTGTCGTGCAGGTCCCGGTTCTGCTGGCGCTCCGCCTCCCGGGCGGTCCGGGCGACCAGCGCCTCCCGGGTCAGCCGCTGGTGCTCGGCGAACGCGTCGTCGGCCCGGCCGATCCGGCGGCGCATCACCCCCGTCATCATCGCGGTGCAGGCCGTCTGCACGAGCAGGGTGGCGGCGTGTGCGCGGGCCTCGGTGACGTCGCCGGCCGCCTGCGCGCCCGTCACGTAGGCCGCGGTCACCAGCAGTCCGGCCGGGATCGACCAGCGGACCTTGGCGGTGGCCTGCGCGTTGATAACCGTGGTGCTGGCGAGCACCGCGATCCAACTGCCCTCGCCGGGCAACACCTCGGGCGCCACCAGGCGGGGGATGAGCAGGCAGGCCACTGCGGTGATCGCGACGTCACCGGCGACCAGCGCTGGCGTGATCCCGTGGCGCAGCGCGCGGACCGCGTACCAGAGCGACCACCCGGTCAGCGCGGCCACGCCGGGCAGCAGCAGGGCCGCGTCCACCGGCGGGGTACGCACCGACAGCGCCACGGCGGCGCCGACCAGCCCGCACGTCAGCCGCAGCAGGGCCGGCAGGGTGGTGAAGATGAAACTGAACGCCCCGCCGGCAGGATTGTCCAGGGTGGGCGGTGGCACGGTCGGGGCGGCAGTCGCCGGCATCGGGAGGTGTCCTTCCGACAACGACCCGGTCCCGGGTCCGCGCGGCGGAGATCGACATCGGAGAATAGCATGGCGGACGGTGAGCGTTCACCCACCGTGCGCGTGGTGTCGCCTTGTCGTCACTCTGCGCTGCGGGGTTGGATCAGGTCCCAGCGGTTGCCGTAGAGGTCGACGAAGACCGCCACCGACCCGTACGCCTCGTGCCGCGGCTCCTCGAGGAACCGCACGCCGGCCCCGACCATCCGGGCGTGAGCTGCGACGAAGTCCTCGGTGTGCAGGAACAGGCCGACCCGGCCGCCGGTCTGGTCGCCCACCCGTGCCCGTTGTTCGGCGTTGCCCGCCCGAGCCAGCAGCAGGGCCGTCTCCCGAGCCCCGGGAGGCCGGACGACCACCCAGCGTGAGCCGTCCGGGCGAGGCGTGTCCTCCACCAACTCGAAGCCGAGCCCGCCGACGTAGAAGTCGATCGCCTCGTCGTACTCGTTCACGAGCAGCGCGACCAGTCCCAGATGTGCCATCCGCCCATTCTGCCGAGGGAAGCTCCGACGGCGGCGGGCGGTGTCACCCGTGGTTGGCGGCGTCACGCGGGAACCCCGCCGGCCGCCCGGCCGTCTCATCCGGCGGTGGAGAGGTGGTGAGCGGGATGCGCCCGGGTGGAACGAAACTGGTGGGGACGCTGCTCGGCCTGGGGTTGTGCGGCCTGGTACTGACCGGCTGCGCCAGAGGGGTCGACACGCCGAAGGGCCCCGGCCCGGCCGAGATCGCCGAGAAGTGGACCTCCTGCGCCGAGATCGCCCCGCAGGCGGGCGTCATGCTGCCCGTACCCCCAGGATCGGCGACGTCGCCGCCGGCCGGGGTCGAGCCGCGCGTCGGACGGATCGACCCGGCGTTCACGCCGGTCGCCGCCGTGCTGTGCGGTCGGGACATCGTGCGGGGGGCCGCTGGCGGCCGGGAGCAGGTGGCCACCGAGCGCCGCGCCGACGACATCGGTGAAGTGGTCGCCGCCCTGGGCCTGGCCGACGAGGCACGCGGCCGCGGGGAGGTCGCCTGCACCGCCGACATGCTCGTCCCGCCCTGGCTGGCGCTGCTCGACGACCGGGGCCGCTGGTTGCGCCCGTACCTGCCGATGGATGTCTGCGGCAAGCCGCGCCCGGAGGTCCGCGCGGCGCTGGACGGGCTGCGGTTGACCACCGTCGACAGCCGTACCCTCGGAGTTGTCGAATCTGCGGCGGCCGAGGCCGCCGGATGCGCGCAGCGGTGGGCGGACATGGTGTGGGTAGAGGCCACCATCGGTGGTCCCGCCCGCGTCGCGCCCGGCACCGCGCCGAAGACCGGGCCGCTGCGGCTCTGCGTCTACCAGGTGCCCCCGTCCGAGCGCGGTGGCGGCAAACCGGCCGGTGACTTCGTGTACGGCCGGCCGCTGCCGCCCGAGCGGCAGGCGGCCGTGCTGCGGGCGTTGGCCGGCACGCGACCGGCGGCCGACTGCGCGACCCCGGCGTCCCGCTTCGCGGTGCTCCGGGCCGTCGACGACAACGGGCCGGAGTGGTACGTCGAACTCGACGCCTGCCGGCGCTTCCTGGTGGTGGCACCGCCCGGCGGGTCGCAGCTCGGGCAGGGCGACGCCGCGCTGGCGGCGCTGCTGGGGCCGAGCTGAGCCGCCTTACTGGTACTGGATCGGCAGCGCCTTCTTGCCGCCGCCGGCGATCGAACGCTTGACGTTGGTGCCGCCGGACCAGTAGTAGCAGCGCACGCCGCGATCACCGCGCTCCCACAGCGAGCGGTTCGGAAAGCGGTACGAGGTGCCGGTGCGGTAGATCAGGTCGCCGTCCACCGGCAATTTCGCGTACCGGGCGATGACCTTGCGGCAGGCGGCGTGGATGGAGTCCTCGTCCCGGGTCGAGTCAAACCAGGAGCGATCCGGCGCCATCCAGGTGCCGGCGTACTCGAACTGATGTCCGGCGGTGCAGGCGACCGGCCGCAGCATGTGCCACTTGTCCTCGTTCATGCACCCGTAGTGCAGCGGGGAGCGGCTGGCCAGGGCGTTGCGCAGCGATCCGCCCCGCTGGATCGCCGCGTCGCTCTCGCCGTTCGGGCCGTTGACCTCGTCCAGCTCGAAGATGTCGCACCGGTACCAGCGCGCGCCACCCGACCAGGCGGCCGGCGACGCCACCGTGACCTGCACCGAGAGTCGGGCGTCGCGCCAGTCGCCGCCCACGAACTGCTTCGCGCGCTTGTCGCAGTCGGCGAAGGTCGACCGCAACGTCGCCGACTCCGTCTTGGGTGGCGCGGTGCGGGTGGCCAGAGCGCCGGTGAAGGTGCCGACGTGGAAGGTTTCCACCTTGTGGGTCGTCGCGCAGTCGACGGGGGAGTAGCTGCTCAGGTACGACGTGGTTTCGGCGGTGGGGTGACACTCGTCGGCCTTCGGGACGAACTGCTGCGCCGCCGCCATCGGCCGCCAGTCGTCGGCCAGGTCACCATCCGTGCCGGCCGGCGTGCCGCAGCCCGTTAGCACCAACGTGAGGAACGCAGCCGTGAGCGCCGCCCAGCCGTACCGTCGCATGTGTTTCTCCCCGTGCCCCCGTGTCGAACGCGCGCAGCATATGGCACCGCCACGACGGACCGGCACCGTCTTCCGGTGCGGCCTGGTTGGCCTTACCGCCAGGTGTCGGGGCGGGCCAGGTCGCCAGTCGGCCGGTACCCGCCGAGGATCGCCAGGCCGTCCGCCTCGGTGTAACCGTTTCCCCAGCCCTTGCGGAACGCCTCGACGAAGCAGGGTTCGACGGTCATCTCCAGGACGTCGCTGCCCTGGCGACGGGCCCGGTACGGGCCCGCGACGAGGTCGGCGGACCTGACCTGCTGGCCCGGAGCGGGCTGCGCCCGGACCGTCAGCCAGCGGCCGGCGTCGTCGCCGACGACGAGCGAACCCTCGACGAAGGCGGCCTTCTCCGACCGGCCGAGGGTGACCGAGCATTCGAGCAGCCGTGCGCCGGCCGGCAGCGACTCCAGGCGGAACGGCACCACACAGCGGCGGGCACCGTCGAACCGCACCCGGCCCGCCGTGGCGATGGCCTCGTCGCTGGTGGGCGCGTACGTGTCCAACTGCGCCCAGAGCCCGTCGGCGGGCTGCCAGCGGACGAACCACAGCTTCTGGTCGCCGGACGGATCGAACCAGGCGACCCCTGGCCGGTCGCCGACCCGTACGTCGGTCCGGGGCTGCGGCCGGCCGGACGAGGACAGGGTCTGCGGCAACGCGTCCAGCGCCGCGACGCTGCGCGCCAGCGCGAAACGCGCCGCGCCGTCCGGGCCCCGGAACTCGACGCTCTCGGAGCCGCGCCCCGCCCGCCACGTCGCGTATTCGGCACCACCGACCAGCGCGTCCGCCGAGAAGTGCACGGTGGTGGGGTCGGCGCCGACGGCCAGCCCGTTCTGCACGGTTGCCTCCGGCAGCAGGAGCGTTGTGGCTGGCGGTATCGGGTCGTCGGCGCTGGGGATGGTCAGGCCCACCGCGGCGAGGGCCACACACGCCGCCGCCGCGCTCGCGGCGAGCAGCCCACGGCGACGTCGCCGCAGACGACGGCCGTTCTGGCGGGCGTGCTCGACGATGGGCGTCGGATCGATGTCGCCACCGGCGCGATGCGCGAGCGTGGCGGCGAGCCGCCGATCGAGGTCGCTGACCATCAGAGGTCTCCTGCCCGTGCGGGGGTTGGTGCTTCCTGCCGTCTGCGCAGCGTCGTCAGGGCGCGCTTCGCGTGGGTGCGTACCGTGCCGGTCGAGCAGGCGAGGATCCCGGCGATCGTCATGTCGTCGAGATCCTCGTAGTAGCGCAGGACGATCACGGTGCGCTGACGCGCCGGCAGGTCGGACACGAGCCGCCACAGCGCGTCGCGCTCGGCGACGCCGGCGGCCTCGTCCACGTCACCCGCCCGATCGAGTACGGCGGCGACGGTGACCTCCCGGCTGCTACGACGACGCCACCACGAGTGGTGGGCGTTGACGAGCATGCGCCGGACGTAGGCATCCGGCTGATCCGTCCGCGAGATACGCCCCCAGCGGGCGTACGCCCGGGCCAGGACATCCTGAACCAGGTCCTCGGCCCGATGCTCGTCGCCGGTCAGCAGCCGCGCGAGCCGCACCAGCGCCGAGGTGCGGGCGAACGCGTATTCCTCGAACGTCACGCCCTATTAACGCCGCGGGCCGGGTCGCCCGTAGACACCCGTTCCGACTACTTGTCGCTCACGTAGGTCCCGCGCTGCGGCACGGTCATGACCAGTCCGCGCTCGCGCAGCAGGCGCACTGCCGCCCGGACCGTGCCGCGGGCGACGCCGTACTCCTGCTGAAGCGTGGACTCGCTGGGGATCGGTCGCTTCGGTGGCAGCTCGCCGGTCTCGATCCGTTTGGCGATCACGTCTGCGAGCTGCACGTACATCGGCGTCGGAGACAGCGGATCGATCATGAACGCAACTTAGGGCACGTCCATGGACGTCTAGACCTCCAGTACGTCTATGGACGTACACATACGTACAGCGCTGCGGTGACGGCAGAGAGGTTGACAGTCGGTAGGAGGCCGGATGCGAAGGGTCAATTTCGATGACTATCTGCTGTCGACGGCACTGACCCTCGCCCGCCGTCACCGTCCGGCCTGGAGTTGGGAACGTTGGCGTTACGTGTGCCGCTGTGGTGTGGAGCTGCCCTGCCACTCTCGCCACCGCATCCCCATCAATCGGGGCCTCTGGCCGGGCGAGGACCAATGACGCGGCACGGGCCGACCCTGCCGCTCTGGCTCTGCGAGACGTGCGACCGGCCCTGGCCGTGCGTCGCGCGACGAGAGGAACTGCGGGGCGAGTACGCGGAAGCTTCGTGCGCGCTGAAGCTCTACCTGGGCATGTGCTTCGCCTCTGCCCGCCAGGACATGAGCTGCGCGCCACCGGAGGCCCTTCGGCTCCGCTTCCTCGGGTGGGTGCCGTGACCGCGTTCAAGGCGGGTGATGTCGTGCTGATCGGTGCGGCGTGTTCGGTGCAGTTCAGCGGAGACCGCGTGCTCCGCGTACGGCTCGTGTCGATCGGCGCGGTCGACGCATACCACGGGTGGGTGTGGTTGACCGGCTACGTCCTCGACGCGAAGGGCACGGCCACCGACAAGCGGGAGGTCTACGTGCGCAGCGTCGGCATCACGGCTTGTATCCCGTCGTCATCTTCAGCGCGGTGCGAGCGCTCGGCCGTCAGCTCGACCGGTCGTGTGAGCGGTGCCAGGCGGCCAACACCTGTGCTTCCTTCTCTCGGCTGATCCCGATTTCGGCGGCCCGCTCGTGGTTGCCGGTGTCCTCGCTGTCGACCAACCACCGCCAGGTGTCCCGCACGGTCAATTCGAGAGGTCGGGTGCGGAGGCCGGCGGTCTGTGCGGCAGCGGTGTCGACGTTCCACACGCCGTCGAAGGTGCGCCAGAGCGGCAGCTCGGACCACTGCCGGACACCCTGGGCGAGCAGAAATTCGTCGGGCAGCCAGGTAAAGGAGACATCGGCCCGCGTCGAGTGGGCGCAGTGCGCGAGTAGGTCCCCGAAGGTCGCGCTGGCCACCGGAGCGCAGACGTTGAACGAGCCGGCCACGTCGTCGGTGATGGCGCGTAGTGCGAAGGCCGCCAGGTCTCGTACGTCGATCGGCTGGATCGCCCGGTCGGGTGCGCCTGGTGCCAATACCTGGCCACCAGCGGCCACACGGCGTAGCCACCACGGCAGGCGACCGATGTACTCGCGCGGGCCGAGTACGACACCGGCGCGCAAGATTGTGGTTCGGTCCGCTCCGAACGCGACGAGTGCCGCTGCCTCACAGCCGGCCTTCTGGTAGCCGTAGCGACTCGGTCCGTCCTCGGTGTCGGTGCCGTACTCCGGGCCGGCGTCCGGCGGGCAGCTGAGCAGCTCGGCTCGCTCGCCCAGCGGCTTGACCGGCCAGTCCCGGTAGACGCTGAGTGTCGACACGAAGACGTAGCGATCGGCGACAGGCGCGAGCGCGCGAGCGACGTCGAGAACATTCCTCGGCACGTAGCCCGAGGTGTCGACAACGGCATCCCATGGCCCGGCCGACGCCAGAGCGGCGACGTCCTCAGTCCGGGTCCGGTCGCCTCGGATGTTCCTTACGGCTTCCAGAAAGGGATCTGACGTGCCGCGATTGAAAGTCGTCACCTCCCAGCCGGCACCGATGGCAGCCGTAACGACGGCATGCCCCACGAACCAGGTCCCGCCGAGCACCAGCAATCGCATGGGTCCATCTTTTCCGACTGGGCGGGTCTAGGCTGCCGCCCATGACGAGCCCGCTCAGCAACATGCCGCTCTACCGGCAGTTGGCTGACCTGCTCGCCAAGCAGATCGAGGAGGGCAAGCTCCGACCTGGACAGCCCTTGCCGAGCGAACTTCACTTGCAGCAGACGTACGGCGTGGCGCGCGGAACCGTCCGGATGGCGATGCGCGAGCTGCGTGAGCGCGGCCTGGTCGTCACGGTGCACGCGCGAGGCACCTTCGTCGCCGAGCAAGGCTGACCCGCACCTGGCGCGGTGGTGTCCGACGAGGTGAGTCGGCTGCGGTCTCCGCTGGCTAAAGCGGGCTAACAGCTGATCGTCCGACTCGTGCTCGTGTCGTAGCGACGGACCACGAAGCGGATCTCCGGATACCGGCCGCCCTGGGTGCAGGCGACTAGAGGCAGATCCAGCAGTAGATGCTTTCCTCGTTCGTGCGCGCTCGGCGGGCCAGTCCAACGAACTCTCGCAAGCGAGACAGCATGACCTCCGGCCGCACGTCGCTGTAGCGGGACAACTCCTCGATGTGTGACCACTGCTCGGCCAGGCCCGGCAGGCGGTCGTCGGGGATCTCAGCAAGCACGTCGCGGGTGCGATCGCTCAGTACGACGACCCACGGCCCTTCGTACTCACGGTCCTCACCGGCGCCCTCCGGCCAGACAAGTCGTTCTCCGACAAGGTCGGCCTTCCAGGGCACGTCGAGGGCGAACGAGACGACCTGGCCGAGGACGACGGCCGGATCGATCCCTTTGCCGTCCACGGCATCCTCGACGGCAGAACCTTCGTCGCGCACCACCGGGCCGCCGTCGGTGGAGGCCATCAGCTTCACGACAGCTTCGTCGTCACGAGCGCGGAAGTAGTCGTACAGAACACCCACAGAGACCTCCCGATCGGCTGTCATGTCACCACTGCTGGGCGACCGGCAAAACGTACACACGGCCTGCGTCACTTTCCTGACCGGTTGGTGGGTGAACGCGATCTTGCGAAGGCTCGGTGATCGGCGATGGACTGTCTGCCGGGCCTCGGACGATGTCGCCAGACGACTCCACCAGTTCGACGAAGCGGCGCAGGATGGGCCAGGGGACGTCGCCGCCGTCGGCAATGAACGTCACGTCGCTCGCCGGACGTGGTGTGAACGGCCTGCCGTCCGGCGTCGCGTCGGGAATCGTGACGGTGATGTACGGGCCGGTCCCGGGGTGCTCCGGTCAGTCCAACCAGCTCGTACTGCCACGCGTGGTCGGGCAGGCTGTAGTAGGAGTTGACCTCGTACAGCTTGCCATCGTGATCCCAGACCTCCATTCCAGGAGGATCACACGTCCTCAACAGGGCGCGACGAGTAGATCCTGGACGTCGGCCGCCAATCTGGGCCGGGAGCTGTGTTCAGCGTTTGACCTCGTACCTGGTCAGGAGCACGCCGCCAGGGAACGTCCGGGTCTCCACCAGGCTCAGGTTCACCCACTTGTCGAGGGCGGTGAAGAACGGTTTGCCGCCGCCGATCAGGACCGGGTGGGTGACCAGCACGTACTCGTCGATCAGCCCCTCTCGCATCGCCGTCGCCGCGAGAGTGGCGCCGGCGATGTCCAGCGGACCGCCGTCCCCGTCCTTGAGTCGGGTGATCTCAGCGACCGCGTCGCCGGTGTGCAGGCGGGCGTTCCAGTCGACCGTGTCGATCGTCGAGGAGAAGACCACTTTCGGCATGTCCCGCCAGCGGCCGGAGAACTCGATCGATGCCGGTGTGGCACCCGGCTGCTGGTCGGCGGTCGGCCAGTGGGAACTCATCGCCTCCCACAGTCTGCGCCCGTACAGCGCCGTGCCGGTCGCCGCCACCCGGTCGGACCAGAACTGAAACAGCTCGTCGCTCGGCACACCCCATCCGAGGTCGTCACCGGGCGCGGCGACGTAGCCGTCCAGGCTCACGCTCATACCGAAGGTCAGTTTTCGCATCGTGCCAGTCTTCCGTAAGCCGCTATCGCCTACAGACCAGCACATCGCGCGAGACTCGTCGGTGCGGCCACGCCGGGGGTCGATTCGTCATGACGCTCGGGGCCAGCCCAGGAAACCCCCCGCCCCACCGCCCGCACCTGCTTATCCTCATTCAGTAGGCACCGGATCCGGAGGATCCTCGCTTCCTGCCACGGGTGGGAAAGACACCTGAAAAGGTACGAAGGCGTGCTGGCGAGACCGCGCGGTCTGCCACGCCGACCTGGCGCTCCGATCCGGGTCCCCGTCACGCCCGACGGCACCGCTCTCTCACCACGACGGGGGCACGATGATCAGCTACCCCATCGCACAACGCGCCCGCCGTGGCCGCTTCCGGCCCGGGGTCGCGGTGGTTCTTCTGCTGGCCGGGCTGCTGAACGCCGCCACGCCGGCGTGGGGTGCCGACGGCGGTCCGACCAGCACCGTCGAGGTGGCCTCCGACGGGGACGTGGTCGGTGCCCCCACACCCCTGCGCAACGTCCCCTCGGTGATCGCCGACGTGGCCGACGGCGAACTCATCGTCTACCGCATGCCCGGCATTCAGGGAGACCAGATCAACGCCACCGCGATGCTGTTCCTGCCCACGCAGGCACCCCCGGCCGGCGGGTGGCCACTCGTGGTCTGGGGGCACGGCACCGTCGGGTGGGCCCCGGAGTGCGCACCCAGCGTGCAACTCCAGGAGCACGGCAAGTGGGCCGACGGACCGAACGCCGCCCTGTTGGCGGCCATCCTGAAAATGAACATCGCCGTGGTCGCCCCGGACTACGAAGGACTCGGCCCGGTGGCCGACGGTGTTCCGGAGGGGCACGGCTACTACAACCTGGCCAGCGAGGGAAATTCGATGGTCTACGCGGCGGTGGCCGCGCAGCGACTCCTCGGCGACCGGCTGTCGGGTCAGTGGGTGCCGGCCGGATGGTCGGAAGGCGGCTTCGCCGCCCTGGCCGCGGCGTACTACTCCGACCGGGCCGCCATGGCGGATCCCGACCTGGAGTACCGCGGCACCATCACCCTCGCCCCGGTACCGGACGTGCCCGCCATGAACCGGGTCCTGTGGAACGACATCGAGCGGGCCGCGCGCTCCGGTCTCCCGCCGACGGAACACCAGATCGAACAGCTCGTCTTCGCCAACGCGGAAACGATCTACTTCACCAGGACCGAACGCTACGCCGGCTACGACATCGACCCGACCGTCATCTACGGCCCGAACATGCTGAAGTTCTACCGCGAGAACTGGCGCACCTGCCTGGACGACCTCAACCGCCTGGTCAAGCAGGACATCCAGAACTACCTGGCCGCGTCCCCGGCGAACCGGCTGACCACCTATCCCGGCATCCGTGGCGACACACCGAACTCGTTGCCCGAGAACAGGCGGTTCTACGCGGAGAACCAGGGCAGGTTGGAGAACGCGACGCTGCCGGGCTCGATCCTCTGGCTGTACGGGACCGACGACATCACCAGCCCCGCCACGGTCACCTGGAACGTCGTCAACAAGATGCTGATCAACGACAACGACGTCAACCTCGCCGTCCTGGAAGGGGCGGGCCACTACGACGTCTCCACCGCCGGTCTACCGCTGATCCAGGCCCGGCTCAAGCAGCTCTTCACGATCACGTAAGGCCGTCCGATGCATCTGGTGAGGCGGCAATGACCGAGGACGACAACCGCCCGCTGAAGCGGGTCGACAGCCTGGACGACCTGGTCACCTGGCTGCGGTGGCTAGCTGATGATGTCGCTCGCGATCCAGACGCGGTCGAGAACATGACCACAGACCGCTACCTGGAGGCGTGCGCGGCGTTCCTACAGGACCGAAGCCGCCTGCAGAGGCGTGCCGGTCAACCTCTCCCGGCGCAACCGACCTGGCAACTCCTCGCGGACGCCCTGCGCGCCGGCTGCTTCTACGAGTAGCCGCTACGGCCTGCGCCGCAGACGAATCGAGTCGTCAGAGCTGCTGGACGATCTGGATCGGGTTGCCGTCCGGGTCGGCCGTCCACGCGATCAGCAGGCGGTCGAGCCAGCGGTGCGGTGCGGCCAGGGCGGGGGCGCCGTTCGCCGTGAGGGCCGCGTACGCGCCGGCGGTGTCGTCGGTCCAGAGGATCACCGCCGCCCGCTGACCCTGCGGCACGGGATCGAGTCCGTGGTCCTCGCGCGTGGAGGCGACCGAGGCGATACCGATCTTGTAGCCGTCGAGCGTCAGGTCGATGTGGATCGGCTCGCCCTCGGTCGGCACCCGGAAGGTCTCGGTGAAGCCGAGACCGCCGTAGAACTCGGCGGCGCGAGGGACGTCCTCGCTGAAGAGAATCACCTGAGGAGTTCGGAACATCGACACGCGGCGACGCTATCAGCGGACCCAGGCGCAGGGTCAGGTTTGGTGAGCGGCAGTGGGGCGCAGGTGTTCCCGTTGCGGGTCGTAGCAGACGAGCCCATGATCGGCCGCTAGTTGCGCTGCTGCCGCTGATACCTCGTCGGCCCGGTTGAAGGGGATCGTGCAGCGTTCTGCGACGGCATCGACGTAGGCGCGGATCCGGGCCCCTGGAGCAACCCCGACATCGATCGTCCCGCCTGGCGGCCGGGAAACACCTCTTCCGGTGGGGGCGGGCGCGCCTGGACGACGGATGAATCACCGGATGTCAACTGTGCAGCCTTCGGCTTCTAGAATGGCCGCCACACGTCCTGCCTCTTCGCGGCTGATGTTCTGTAGAACAGTCGCCGGAGCTGACTCAACCAAGTCTTTGGCCTCTTTGAGGCCGATTCCGGTCGTCTGGCGAACTGCTTTGATTGCCTGAATGATCCCGTTCTTTCCGTAGCTCATCAGAACGACCGAATAGCCGTCCTGCGGGCGAACTCTCAGTAGTTCCCGCACTCCTTCAAGAACTTCTCGCAGCACGTCACCAGTGTCGCGCACCTCCGGGGCGACCTGCGACTCCGGGCTCTTGGATATTGCGCCTACAGCATTCGAGAAATCGGCCCAGCTGCGATCGAACGCCTTCTGAAGCCGAGTGGTGCTGAGCGGTGCGGAGCATGTCTCGTTTATGGACGAGACAAGCCTTAGCATATCTTCGCTATCGGTGGCCATGGTGGCCTGAAACTGGGCGATAGGCCCAGTGACATCGGCTGGTTTGACGTTGAGAAGCACTGGGCGGACCCGAGCTTCGGTGAGAGATTTGGCCAGAGCGCCCGCCTCGAAGTTGAGCCATGGAGAGCTGACGTTCTCGGCGGTAACGCAGATTATTCCCTGGCTTCCCTTTTGCAACCTCGCGCCAACTTCGGCTAGCCAGCGTTGGCCTTTGGCTATGTCTTCAGTGGACATCCACGGGGTCACCTGCTGGATAACTTCCGGCAGCCAATCACGAAGAGACCGGGCCAACTGATTGCTTCTCGACCCCGACCAGCTAATAAAAACTTCCATCAGTATCCTCAGGAATGCGTTGGGCGCTCCGGCAAATATTGCCGAGTAACGATAGTCGGCCTGGCGCTACTGAGCAACACCCTTCGGATTGGTCGAACGGTTGACGACGCACCCAACCATCGGGCAGGGGCTGAACCATCTCGGTATCTCCACAGGCAGGCAGTGAGCTTGGTGAAGACTTCCGAAGATGCGGAGAACGATGGCTCCTGATGGCCTGGCCTCCGCCACCTTTTTCCCTGCTAGTTGCCCGTCGCGCGGAGATGTGTAGATGCGTTTCTCGGGTGTCACGCGTCGCGGTGTGCTACCCAGAAGACGGAGCGGTCGCCTCGGTCGTTGGGGCCAACGCGGATGACGTGACCACCGCGCCAGCGTCCGGCATGGCCGGAACTACCTGTGCGCCCGGCAGGATTCGAACCTGCGGCCTTGGGATTAGAAGTCCCCTGCTCTATCCGCTGAGCTACGGGCGCGCGGCGTGGAAGTCGCGCCAGAAGGGTACCGCCGACCCACCGCGTGTCGGGTCGATGGGTGCCGCCTCCACGTTGCCGTGCAGAGTCTCACGAGGCGGCTCCGGTCGGCATCCGGGTTCCCGCGAGGAGGCCGGTCGTCTCCCCGTACCCTCGGCTGGTGTTGCTGGACCCCGACGCCGAGAGCAGCGTCGCCTATGAGCTGTGCCAGGTCGTCGGTCGGGCGATCCTGCCCTACCGGGCGGCCGACGCCTACGGCACCGCCTTCTTCTTTCAGGGCGGCGACGACCCGGTGGGGGAGGCGCTGCTGACGGCGGCCGACCTCGTCGGCGCGGCCGGCGGTGAGCTGGGCCTGCGGACGAGCGTCACCGAGCCGGCGGGCGTCGCGCCGGACGCTGTCGCCCAGGGCGAGATCGTGCCCGGTTGGTCCAGCTTTCCGGGTGACGGGGTCGCGGTACTGCCGACCGCTGGCCTGCACCGCTACGCCGGCGACGGCGGCTGGCGGTGGCGCGTGCAGCCGGTACCGGCGGAGATCGCCGCCGGGCCCGAGGCCGTCGCCGACCTCGGCGCCGACGCCAGTTCCGCTTTCGTGCTGGCCCATGGGGTACGCGAAGACGGCTCCCGCCCCCTGGAGGTGGCGATCGAGCGCGTGGTCCGCGACGGGGACGACGTGCGGATCACCACGGAACTACCACCGGGGTACGTGGGTGCGCCCGTCTTCGTCGTGCAGGCCGACGCCACGGGCGACGTGTCGCTGTACTGCCTCGGCCTGGTGCTGCCCGGCGTCGGCGGGCACCCGGTGGCGACCTTCGACCGGATCGGCGCGGTCCTCTCGGCCGCGCGCGGCGACGCCTGAACCCGGCTCGACCGCTCAGTCACCGCCCACCTTCCTTCGACGCTGCTGGCCCGCCGAGCGGGACCGGTCAGTCGCACGAGCGCGCCGACGTTTCCGAGGCTGCTCGGTCGCTGAGCGCCGTCGCCCCGGGGCGGTCAGCTCGTTCGGGCCGGCGGACAGGTCGCTGACCACAGCTTGGGCGCGGGCGGTCGTCCGAGCTGGGTCGGATCAGTCGCCGACCGCTGTTGCCTCGGCGGTGTCGGTCGACGGGCGGCGGCTCTGCGGCAGCGTGGGCGCGTCGGTGTCGGCATCGTCGTCGGCCGGGGCGGTGGGGCCGGCGGCCAGGAACGCCTCGGCCCAGCGACCGACCTCGTCGAAGACCTTCGCCCGTACGACCGGGCCGGAGAGCGTGAGGTCGTGCAACCCGCCGTCGAAGCGGGCCAGGGTCACGTGCTGGCCGAGGCGGGGCGCGTACTTCACCATGTGCCCGACGTCCAGCACCGCGTCGGCCAGGGTGGCGTTGTCGTGCCACTTCTTGCCCCGGAAGGAGCGGGTCGAGCAGGCCAGCAGCACCGGCACCGGGATGTCCAGGCCGGCGCGCAGCCGACGCTGGCCGGTGCGGATCGCGTTCAGCCAGCCGGCCCGCACCGGGAACCCGGCCAGCGGCTTCCAGGCCAGGTCATAGGTCCACTCGCCGCGGTGGTCGGCGTGCAGGCTCTCGCCGTACACCGTGCCCAGGCCCAGCGGCAGCACGCGGTGCGGCGCCCTGCGGCCCAGCCGGGCGACGGCGGCCGCGAGGGGTCGACGGACCACCCAGGGAGCGTTGAGGTCGAAGAAAGGGCTGTTCAGGACCAGGCCGTCGACGATGCCGGCGTCGCGGCGGGCGTCGGCCCAGAGCGAGATGATCAGGCCGCCGGTGGAGTGGCCCATCACCAGCAGGGTGTCGTGCTCGTCCTCGCCGCGGATGATGTCGGCGGCGGCGTCCAGCTCGGGAAAGTAGTCGCTGATGTCGCGGCAGAAGTTCGGCGTCTGGTGCGCGAGCAGACTACGACCGTACTTGCGCAGGTCGAGCGCGTAGAAGTCCCAACCACGCTCGGCGAAGAAGTCGGCCAGGTGGGTCTGGAAGAAGTAGTCGACGAACCCGTGCACGTAGAGCACCGCCCGCCCGGTGGGCCGCTCGGCCCGCCGCCGGACCAGGGTCGCGACAACGGGACCTTCGTCGTCGGCGCCCAGGTCGATCGTCCGCCGCTCGTAGGGCAGCCCCAACACGTCCGGTTCCACAACCGCGACGCTACGCCCGCAGCCCTACCCAACGGTAGCCCCGCCCCGCCTGGCGCTCTCGCCCTGCCCGGCCCCCGCCCGGCCCTCGCCCTCGCCCCTGCCCGGCCTCCGCCCTCGCCCGCCCCGCCCCTGCCCGGCCTCCGCCCGCGCCCGCCCCGCCCCTGCCCGCGATCTTGCACTTTCTGTTGCGGCATAACCACTGGAAAGCCGCATATCGGCGTCCGAAAGTGCAAGATCGCGGGGCGGGGGCGGGCGCGGCGGGCGGGTCGTGGGTCAGACCGTTTCCGCGTCGGCGCGGGCCGGGTCCTCGTCGATCGGGTCGATCTCGCCCTGGGGCTGCGGGATGTCGCGCAGGTGCTTGTTGTTGCGCGGCTCCTGCTTGGTCTTGGCGTCGTTGAGCTTGCGACGCAGGTCGTCGCGGACGTCGTTGAGGGCGGCGTGCAGGTCCTCCTCGGTGGAGGTGGTGACGATCTTCTGCCGGCCGGCGATCCAGCACTCCAGCGTGACCTTCTGACCCCGCGCCTCCCGGTCCTTCACCGACACCTCCAGCTCGGTGGCGTCGGCGTGGAAACCGGCCAGCCGGGCGTCGAGGGTGGCGAACTGCTCGGCGATCCAGTTGCGGTCGCCCTGCGAGAACCCAGCGCCGACCCGCAGGCACTCGCCCACGGTCGCCGGGTTCGCCACGGCGCTCATCGCCGCACCTCGGAAACGGTCGCGGAGCCGAAAGTAGTGATCGTCATGGTGCTGACCTCTCGTCGACGTGGAGCTTGTCGGTGGTGCGTTGATCAAATCCATACCCAGTTCGGTCGGCTCCGGAACCGCCCTTGGCCGTTCGGGTGGGTCGGCCGTACCACAGCAGGGGCTTGATCAGGGCGTTGTCCACAGGTGGCCCGTTGTCCACAGGTCCGGGTGGCGGCGCTGGCGGTGGCCGTCGACATCGCACAGGCTCGATGCCGAGTCGACTCGCGCTGGCACACCCCCGATCCCCTGGAGGGACGATGTTCGACACGTACGTCACGATTGTCGGCAATATTCTGACGGCGCCCGAGTGGCGCCGGACCAAGGAGAGCAACACGCTGGTGGCCAATTTCAAGGTCGCCTCCACCGCACGCCGCCTCGACCGCGACAGCGGCCGTTGGGTCGACGGGAATTCGCTGCGTGTCCGCGTCAACTGCTGGCGCAAGCTCGCCGAGGGCGTCGCCGCGTCGGTGATGGTCGGCGACCCGGTGGTGGTCTGCGGTCGGCTCTACACCCGCGACTGGATCGACGAGGCCGGCACCCACCGCACCCTCTACGAGCTGGAGGCGGTCGCCGTCGGCCACGACCTCTCCCGGGGACGCGCCCGCTTCCTGCGTAACCGGCCGACCATGACCACCAGCATCGTCGAGGACGCCGCCACCGAGAGCCGCGTGCACGGCGAGCCCACCGAGCCGGTACCCGCCGAGGAGGCCCCGGCGCTGCCCGACGACGGTCCGCTCGACGACGACTTCGAGCTGCCCGAGTACGCCGCACCGCGTACCAGCCCCCTGGGCCACGGCCCGCTCGACGTCGCCCTGGACGACGACGGCCGCACCCTCGCGGCGGCGGCGGACGACGCCGACCCGGAGGACGACCCCGACGACGAGTTGGGGCCGGTACCCGACGAGGGTCAGCCGGATGTCCCGTCGTCCGGTCGGGGCCGGCGGGGCCGAGGCCGGGTGCCGCAGCCGGCATGAGTGTCCGGTCCCGGGGCGGCAGCGCGGCCGTGTGAGGTCCCGACGCCGTACGCGCCGGGGGCACGACGGGGGCGGGGTGGCGGCGCGGCTCGCGTCGTCACCCCGCGTGAGCAGAGCGGGTGGAGGAGACTTCGGTGGAGTACGGCAGGCGCGGCTGGCTGATGCGGTGCTCGTCTAGGCTGGCCGGCCGGGGG
Source organism: Micromonospora sp. NPDC049662 (assembly GCF_040675055.1). Classification (NCBI taxonomy): domain Bacteria; kingdom Bacillati; phylum Actinomycetota; class Actinomycetes; order Micromonosporales; family Micromonosporaceae; genus Micromonospora; species Micromonospora sp. NPDC049662. The sequence goes on along the minus strand of NZ_JBFAOC010000042.1, from coordinate 32,413 downwards.
TGGTGAGCGTGCGACGGACAGCACCGGTGGCGAACGCGGTGGGCCTGGTGGCCGGTTACGCCCTGGACCGGTTGCTCGGCGACCCCCGCCGGTGGCACCCGGTCGCCGGGTTCGGCCAGGTGGCCGGCGCTCTGGAGCGTCGCCTGCACCGCCCGGACCGGACCGCCGGGGCGGTGTTCACGGCATTGGCGGTCGGCGGGCCCGTGGCGCTCGGGGTGGCCGCCGCGCTGGCCACCCGGCACCGGCCGGTGAGCCGCGCGGTCCTCGTCGCCGCCGGCACCTGGACCGTGCTGGGCGGCCGTACCCTGCGGCGCGAGGCCGCGATCATGGGTCGGACGCTGCGCGACGGCGACCTGCCCGCCGCGCGGGAACGCCTCGGCAACCTCTGCGGGCGGGACCCGTCGACCCTGGACGAGTCGGAGTTGGCCCGCGCCACCGTCGAGTCGGTCGCGGAGAACACCTCCGACGCGGTGGTCGCCCCGCTGCTCTGGGGCGCGGTCGCTGGCCTGCCCGGTTTGCTGGGTTACCGCGCCGCGAACACCCTGGACGCGATGGTCGGGCACCGGTCCGAGCGCTACGCGCGGTTCGGCACCCCCTCCGCCCGGCTCGACGACCTGCTCAACCTCGTGCCGTCCCGGCTGACCGGGCTCCTCACCATCGCCGTCGCTCCGGTGGCGCACGGCGACCGGGAGCGCGCCTGGCGGGTGTGGCGGCGGGACCGCAACGACCACCCGAGCCCCAACGCTGGCCAGTGCGAGGCGGCGATGGCCGGCGCGCTCGGCGTCCGCCTCGGTGGCCGCAACAGGTACTTCGGGCGCTCCGAGGTCCGCCCGTTCCTGGGCGACGGCCCCCGTCCCGAGGCGCGACACCTCAAGCGGGCCGCGCGCATCTCCGGCGCTGTCGGCCTGGCAGCCCTCGGGCTGGCCGCCGCCTACCCGCTGACCGTCGGTCGCCTCGCCGGCGCGGTCGCGCGGCAGGGCCTGCGCGCCGCGACGGGTCGGGGCACCGGCCCGGTGCTGAGCCGGGAGGCGTTTTCGCGGGGCCGCTGGGCAGGCGGCCCGCCGCCCGTCCGGTCGGAGCCGGGTCGGGTCGGCGGCGTCCCGGGGTGGGGGAGCGGGCGATGAGCGGCGGGCTGCTGGTCGCCGGCACCACCTCGGACGCCGGCAAGAGCGTGCTCACCGCCGGCATCTGCCGCTGGCTGCACCGGCGGGGCGTGAAAGTGGCGCCGTTCAAGGCGCAGAACATGTCGAACAACTCGGCCGTCGTGGTCGGGCCGGACGGGCGGGGTGGGGAGATCGGCCGCGCCCAGGCCATGCAGGCCGCGGCGTGCGGGCTCGCACCCGACCTGCGCTTCAACCCGGTGCTGCTCAAGCCGGGCAGTGACCTCGCCAGTCAGGTGGTGCTCCTCGGCGAAGCGGTCGACACGATCACCGCCGGCACCTTCCGGCAGCTGCGACCCCGGCTCGCCGAGACCGCGTACGCGGCGTTGGCTGAGCTGCGCGCCGCGTACGACGTGGTGATCTGCGAGGGCGCGGGCAGTCCGGCGGAGATCAACCTGCGGGCCGGGGACTACGTCAACATGGGGCTCGCCCGGCACGCCAACCTGCCCGCCATCGTGGTCGGCGACATCGACCGGGGCGGCGTCTTCGCGTCGATGTTCGGCACGGTGGCCCTGCTCGACCCGGCCGACCAGGCTCTCGTCGCCGGCTTCGTGATCAACAAGTTCCGGGGGGACCTCGGCCTGCTCCAGCCGGGGCTGGACATGCTGCGTCGCGTGACCGGCCGTCCCACGTACGGGGTGCTGCCGTGGTCGCTCGACCTGTGGCTGGACGCGGAGGACTCCCTCGCCTACGGCCGGATACTCGGCCGTCCCGCCGCCCCACACGGCACCGAATGGCTGGACGTGGCCGTCGTCCGGCTGCCTCGCATCAGCAACGCCACCGACGTGGAGGCGCTCGCCACCGAGCCGGGTGTCCGCGTGCGTCTCACCGTCGAGCCGGCCGAACTGGCCTCCGCCGATGTGATCGTCCTGCCCGGCTCGAAGTCGACCGTCGCGGACCTGGCCTGGCTACGCGAGACCGGCCTCGCCGACGCGGTCGCCGCCCACGCGGCAGCCGGCAAGCCGCTGCTCGGCCTCTGCGGCGGGTTCCAGATGCTCGGCCGAGCCATCCACGACCCGGTCGAGAGTCGGCAGGGCAGCGTAGCCGGGCTCGGTCTGCTGCCCATCGAGATCACCTTCGATCCCCGCAAGACCGTCCGGCAGTCGGTGGGCGCCGGCCCCGGCGACGTGACGGTCCGCGGCTACGAGATCCACCACGGGTACGTCTCGCAGTCCGACCCGGACCTGCCCCCGCTGCTGACCGGGGCCGACGGCGCGGGCGAGGGAGCGGTGCTCGGCGCGGTGCACGGCACGCACTGGCACGGCGCGTTCGAGTCCGACGGGTTCCGCCGCTGGTTCCTCACCGAGGCGGCGCGGCTGGCCGGGCGTACCGGCTTCCGGGTCGCGCCGGCCACCAGCTTCGCCGCCGCCCGGGAACGCTCGCTCGACCTGCTCGGCGACCTCGTCGAGGAGCACCTCGACACCGACGCCCTCTGGCGTCTCATCGAGACCGGCGCACCCGAGGCTCTTCCCTTCATCCCGCCCGGCGCCCCGCCCACCTGAGCGCCACCCCCACGACGGACCACCGCCTCCAGCGCCGACAGCGCCACCCCGCGACAGACCACCGCCTCCGGCGTCGATCATGGAGTCGTGGTGCCTGATATGTCGCTGATGGCCCTCTGCGTCCGCCACCACAACGTCATGATCGGCGAGGTGGGATAGCGGGCTGGTCAGAGGCGGATGTCGGCGGGGCGGTCGGTGGTGGGCAGACCGGCGGCCAGCCACGCGTCGACGCCGCCGATCATGTCGGTGGCCCGGCGCAGCCCGAGGGTCTGGAGGCTCGCGGCGGCCAGGCTGGAGCTGTAGCCCTGGCGGCACACCACGATGATCTCCCGGTCGTACGCGGTGGCCTCCGGGATGCGCCAGGCGCTGGCCGGGTCGAGCCGCCACTCCAGCACCGTGCGGTCGATGACGACCGCCCCCGGGAGGTCACCCTGTTCGCGGCGCTGCGTGTCGGTACGGGTGTCGACAAGCAGAGCGCCACCGCGGACCGCCTCGACGGTCTGCTGTGGAGTCAGTCGGTGCAGCCCGGCGCGGGCCTGTTCGAGCAGGGCGTCGATGCCGGGGCTCATCACGTCTCGGAGCACCACCGAATCATGCCGACTCGGCTACCGGCCCGCGCGGCGAACCGATCGCCCGTCACCCCTCGCCACCCCAATTCCCCCGGACGTGAGAATGGCCGCCCCAACAGGCTCAGCCAGACGTGTCACCCGGCCGGGATCGGCATGATCGACTCGATTTCCGTGAGGTCGGGGTGTCGTGGCGGGCGGGAGAGAGCGACATCCGTGAAACCGAGTCGATCACGGCCAGACCGCCGAGCCTGGCGAGCGCGGACCAGGGGAGGGGCATACTGCGCTCGTGCACGGACTCTTCGCCAGGGGACCGCTCGGACGCACGGGGCCGCCGCTGCGTGAGCCCGGCACCCTTCGACACCGAAACGACGCCGATGGGCCGACCGAGGGTTCCGCCGCGCAGGTGGCACCGGTGGCAGTCGTCGAGGCGTACGCCGAGGTGGCGCGCCGGGTGCTCGCGGGCCCGGCGCGGTTGGGACGGACCCGGCTGGTCGCCGTCGACGGGCCGAGCGGCGCGGGCAAGAGCCGGTTCGCGGCGCACCTCGCGGACGCCCTGGCGGCGCTGCCCGGCGGGCGGCCGCCCGTGGTGCACACCGACGACCTGCTCGACGGCTGGGGCGACCAGTTGACCTTCTGGCCCCGGCTCGACGGCGAGGTGCTGGCCCGGCTGCGCCAGGGGAAGCCGGGCGCGTACCGGCGGTACAGCTGGGTACGGCGGTCCTTCCTGCCCCGCCCGGTGCCGGTGCCGGTGACGCCGGTGCTGATCGTGGAGGGGGTCAGCGCCGCGCGTGCCGTCGTCCGGCCGGAGCTGACTCTCGCCGTCTTCGTGACCGCGCCCGCGCCGCTGCGGCTGGCCCGCGCGGTCGAACGGGACGGGGCGAAGATCCTGCCGGAGCTGCGCCGCTGGCATGTTGGTGAGCGGGCGCACTTCAGCGCCGACGACACCGCCGCGCACGCCGACCTGGTGGTCGACGGAGCGCCGACGCTGCCGCTCGACGCGTCGCGCTACTTCGTGCGGGTCCCCGCTGCGGGTGCGGGCTCGGCCGGCCGGCCTGGGTAAGGCCGGCATACGATGCCGGTCATGACCTCACCGATCATGTCCGAGTCCGAGGTGCGGGCCGCCGTCGAGCGGGAGATGCCCGGCGTCCGGGCCGACCTCGAACGCCTCGTCCGTATCCCCGGCATCGCCTTCGACGGCTTCGACCACTCGCACGTCGAGCGTTCCGCCGAGGCGGTCGCCGAGTTGCTGCGCGGCTGCGGCCTGGACGTCGACATCGTGCGTTCCGGCGGGCAGCCGGCCGTGATCGGCCGTCGCGCCGCCCCGCCCGGCGCGCCCACCGTGCTGCTCTACGCCCACCATGACGTGCAGCCGGTCGGCGACCGGTCGCTGTGGGAGTCCGACCCGTTCGAGCCGGTGGAGCGCGACGGCCGCCTGTACGGCCGGGGCGCGGCCGACGACAAGGCCGGCATCATGGCGCACGTCGCGGCCCTGCGGGCGTACGGGGACGCGCTGCCGGTCGGTGTGGTGCTGTTCATCGAGGGCGAGGAGGAGTTCGGCTCCGACTCGTTGGAGCGGCTGCTCGTCGAGCACCGCGACGAGATCGCCTCGGACGTCATCGTGATCGCCGACTCGGGCAACTGGGACATCGGCGTACCGGCGCTGACCACCTCGCTGCGCGGCATCGTCAACTGCTTCGTCGAGGTGCGCACGCTGGACCACGCCGTGCACAGCGGCATGTTCGGCGGCGCCATCCCGGACGCGTTGACCGCGCTGGTCCGGCTGCTGGCGACCCTGCACGACGACGCCGGTGACGTGGCGGTGGACGGGCTGGTCGGCCGGGTGGGCGCCGCTGTCGACTACCCGGAGGACCGGGTACGCGCCGAGGCCGGGCTGGTCGAGGGTGTGCAGTTCATCGGTACCGGCCGGCTCACCGACCGGCTCTGGACCAAGCCGGCGCTGGCGGTGCTCGGCATCGACGCCCCGGCCACCGGTGAGGCCCCGAACGCCCTGGTGCCCGCCGCGAAGGCGAAGCTCAGCGTCCGTCTCGCCCCAGGCGACGACCCCAAGCGGGCGTACGCGGCGGTGCGCGCCCACCTGGAGAAGCACGCGCCGTGGGGCGCTCAGGTCACGGTCACCTTCGAGCACGACGGCAACCCGTGCGTGATCGACGCGTCCGGGCCGATGTTCGACGCCGCCCGCTCGGCGTTCCAGGCCGCCTGGGACGGCACCGAGCCGGTGGACATCGGCGTCGGCGGCTCGATCCCGTTCATCGCCACCTTCCAGGAGATGTTCCCGCAGGCGGCGATCCTGGTGACCGGCGTGGAGGACCCGCACGCCCGCGCGCACGGTCCGAACGAGAGCCTGCACCTCGGCGAGTTCGCCAAGGTCTGCCTCGCCGAGGCGCTGCTGTTGGGCAAGGTGGCCGCTGCGGCGGAGTGATAACGGCAAGTTTGCGCCTGAACTGCGTGTTTACGGCGTGTCGTCGATGGGGTTGTTATAGGCTTTCGAACATGAGTACGAACGAGGTGATGGCCCGGTTGGGGGCCGCCGTCAGCGCACTGGGGGACGTCGACGTCTCCGCGTGGTCCGAGGACACGCTCAACGAACAGCTCGGTGAGCTCTCCGCCGCCCTGGTCGCCCTCGACTCGGTGCTCTCCCGGGTGGCCGGTGAGGTCCGCGCCCGAGGGTTGCGCATCGAGGAGCCCGTCTCCGCCTGATTCCCGCCGCCCCTTGAGTGCCTTGAGAACCAGGGCCAGCGGGCTGCGGCACCGCGCCGACACCGCCCGGGCACGGCAATGCCCGGGCGGTGTCGGAGGTGACTGGCAGGATGAGCGTCGTGCGGTTCATCGACCTGGCGGCCACCTCCGCCGCCGTGGGCGCCACCAGCGGCCGGCGGGCCAAGGTGGAGCTGCTCGCCGACGCGCTGCGCCGGCTCGACCCGGCCGAGGTGGAGCCCGGCGCCGGCTATCTCGCCGGTGAGTTGCGGCAACGCCAGACCGGCGTGGGCTACGCCAGTCTGCGTGACCTGCCCGCGCCGGCCGTCGAGCCGACGCTGACCGTGGCCGCCGTCGACGCGGCCATCGCCCAGATCGCCGCTGTGCACGGCTCGGGGGCGCAGGCCCGCCGCCGCGCTCTGCTCGGCGCCCTCTACGCGGCGGCCACCGCCGACGAGCAACGGCTGCTGACCGGCCTGTTCGGTGGTGAACTGCGCCAGGGCGCGCAGGCCGGGCTGCTCGCCGATGCCGTGGCCCGGGCCGCCGAGGTGCCGGCCGCCACCGTCCGCCGTGCCCTGCTGCTCGCCGGTGACCTGCGGGCCGTGGCGGTGGCCGCGCTGCGCGGAGGGGCCGCCGAGTTGGCTGGTTTCGGCCTGCGGGTCGGCCGGCCGCTCGCGCCGATGCTCGCCCAGAGCGCCCCCTCGGTTGACGAGGCGCTGGCCGCGACCGGCACGCCGGCCGTGGTCGACGTGAAACTCGACGGCATCCGCATCCAGGTGCACCGCTCCGGCGCCGACATCGCCGTGTTCACCCGCAGCCTCGACGAGATCACCAGCCGGGTGCCCGAGGTCGTCGCGGCGGTGCGCGCCCTGCCCGGCCGCGAGCTGGTGCTCGACGGCGAGGCGATCGGCCTGGACGAGACGGGCCGCCCGCTGCCGTTCCAGCAGACCTCCAGCCGGGCCGCCCGGCGCACCACCCCGAGCACCACCGGCCGTACGCCGGTCGCCCCGGCGGTGCTCGCGGCCGCCGCCATCACCGGCACGACGGTGCTCACCCCGTACTTCTTCGACCTGCTGCACCTCGACGGTGAGGATCTGATCGACCTGCCCGGCCACCAGCGGTGGGCCGCGCTCGCCGGCGCGGTGGACGCGTCACTGCTGGTCGGTCGGATGGAGGTCGACGGTCCGGAGCAGGCCGGGGCGGCGTTCGCCGCCGCCCTCGACGCGGGCCAGGAGGGCGTGGTGGTCAAGGCGCCGGACGCCCCCTACGACGCCGGCCGTCGTGGGGCGGCCTGGGTCAAGGTCAAACCCCGACACACCCTCGACCTGGTGGTGCTCGCCGTGGAGTGGGGCAGCGGCCGGCGCAAGGGCTGGCTCTCCAACCTGCACCTCGGCGCCCGTGACCCGCGCACCGGCGACTTCGTGATGCTCGGCAAGACGTTCAAGGGGCTCACCGACGAGCTGCTGCGGTGGCAGACCGAGCGGTTCCTCGGCCTCGCCGTCGAGCGCGGCGACTGGGTGGTCCGGGTGCGTCCCGAGCAGGTCGTGGAGATCGCGTTCGACGGGGTGCAGACGAGCACCCGCTATCCCGGTGGAATGGCGCTGCGGTTCGCCCGCGTGGTGCGCTACCGGGACGACAAGTCCGCCGCCGAGGCCGACACCATCGACGCCGTCCGCGCCATCCACGCGGGCCGGGTCACCGGCTGACGGCGGTCGGGGCCAGCCCACCGGCTGACGCCGGTTCAGGCTGTCAGGGCGGGGTCAGGCGGAGGCGCTGGGCGTCGGCTCGGCCGCCCGGTCCAGCGGTGCCGGCGCGCCACCGAGGCCGGCGGCCCGGCGTGCCTCGCGGCGGGCCACCCAGCCGTAGCCGAAGATCGCCATCGCGGCGAAGAGCCACCACTGCACGACGTAGCCGAAGTTCTGCCAGTTGTTGGTGTGCCCGACCGGGACGGCCTTGAAGAGCGGGTCGGCGGCCGGGGTCTGCTCGTCCAGCAGCAGGTAGCCGCCGTAGACCGGGTAGGGCAGCTCGCGGGCCAGCCGCGGCACGGCGATCCGCCGGGTCTCCAGCCGTCCGTCGCGGCGGTCCACCACGCCGGCGCCGCTCTCGGTCTCGTGCACCCGGCCGCTGACCGTGACGTCGCCGCCCGGCGGGGTGGGCACCGACGGTTGGGCGGTCGCGCCGCCCGGAGCCGGCGGGATCCAGCCCCGGTCCACCAGCAGCGCGGTGCCGTCGGCGAGCACGAGTGGGGTGAGCACCTCGAAGCCGACCCGGCTGTCGACCGTCCGGCCCCGGACCAGGACGGTGTTCGACGTGTCGTACCGGCCGGTGGCGGTGACGCGGGTCCAGACCCGGTCCTTCGCGGGAGCCGGACCGGCGGTGCCGGGCCCGCCGGCCGGCGGGCGGAACGCGTCGGCCAGGGGCGCCGGGGCCATCCGCTCGCCCGCGTCGATCCGCTCGTTGATCTCGGTACGACCCCGGTAGCGGTCCAGCTGCCAGTTGCCGAGCCACACCATGACGGCGGCGGCGACCAGCGTCAGCGCGAGGGCGCCCAACCAGCGTGGGCTCAGCAGGAACCGGTACACGGCACCGAGGCTACCCGTATGACCGGGGCCACTCACCGCGACCGGGCCGGGACGGTCCGCCGACCCCCGGTTGGCGGTGCTCGCCCGTCGGTGCGGGCGAGTATCGTCACGCCGACGGATCGACCCCCTCGGTTGTCCGTCGCGTACCCGCCGCCGCCCGCGAGGAGTCGATGATGACCGTCGTGCCGCGCCTGGTGCTCAGCGCGCCGTCCTCCGGGCACGGAAAGAACGCGTTGGCGATCGGGCTGCTCGCCGCCCTGGCCGAGCGGGGTGTCGACGTCGCCGGGTTCAAGCTCGGCCCGGACCACGTCGACGCCGCGTACCTCGGTCTCGCCGCCGGCCGACCGGGCCGGGTGATCGATCCCCGGCTGGTCGGCGTCGACCGGCTCGCCCCGCTGGTCGCGCACGGCGCCGCCGGTGCCGGTCTCGCGGTCGTGCAGGGCAGCATGGGCCTGTACGACTCGGTGGGCGGCCGGCCCGAGCAGGAGTCCACGGCCGCCGCCGCGGCGGCGCTGCGCAGCCCGGTGGTGCTGGTGGTCGACGTGGCCGCGATGGGTCAGTCGGTGGCCGCGCTGGTGCACGGGTTCCGCTCGTACGACGAGCAGTTGTGGTTGGGCGGGGTGATCCTCAACCGGGTGGCGTCGTCGCGGCACGAGAGCATGCTGCGCGAGGCGTTGGACGACGTGGGTGTGCCCGTCTACGGCGCGCTGCGCCGCCAGGATCTGCCGGCCGTGCTGCCGTCCCGCCGGCACGGGGTCGCGCCGGTCGTCGACTCCTCGGCCGACGCCGTCCGCGCGGTGCGTCGCCTGGGTGAGGCCGTCGCCGCCACTGTCGACCTGGAACGTCTGCTCGGGCTGGCCCGTTCCGCTCCGCCCCTGCCGGCGGTGGCCTGGTCGCCGGGGGACGCGCTCGGTGAGCTGGTCGTGCCCGCGCAGCGTCCGCTGGTCGCGGTGGCCGGTGGTCCGGGTGGCAGCTTCAGCCACCCGGAGACCGCGGAGCTGCTGACGGCGGCCGGCGCCGAGGTGGTCACGGTCGACCCGCTGCGCGACGAGGCGTTGCCCGTCGGCACGCGGGCGCTGGTCGTCGGGGGAGCGCTGCCCGAGGCGTACGCCGAGCAACTGTCGGCCAACCGTCGGCTCTGCATCGCGGTGGCCGAGTTGGCGCGTACCGGCCGGCCGGTGGTCGCCGAGGGCGCCGGTCTGCTCTGGCTGGCCCGGGAGCTGGACGGGCTGCCGATGTGCGGTGTGCTGGACGCGGTGGGCGCGAGCCGCGACGGCCTGGTGGTGGGCTACCGGGAGGCGACCGCCGAGACCGACAGCGTGGTCGCCGCGAGCGGCACGGTGGTTGTCGGGCACAAGGAGCACCGGGCGGTGCTCACCCCGCGCGCCGGTCAGCGGCCGGCGTGGCGGTGGGAAGGTGGCACGCCGGAGGGGTTCGTCTGGCGCAACGTGCACGCCTCGCAGCTCACCCTGCACTGGGCCGGTCATCCGGCGACCGCCGCCCGGGTGGTGGCCGCGGCGGTGGGCGAGCCAGCAGCCGAGGCGGTGTCACAGCCGGTGGTGCCGGCGTGATCGGTCAGGTGGCGGTCCGCCGGTTTCCGGTGTTGACCGTCTCCACCCCGCGTACGGAGGTGCGCCGGCTCACCGCGGCCGACGCGGCGGCGGCCGGCGAGATCTTCGCCGACAAGCTGACCCGGCGTTGGCTGCCGCTGCCCGGCGACTCCGGTCCGATCGACGGGCACGCCTGGTGCACCGACCTGGCCCGGCAGCGACGCGACAGCGGCGAGGGCGACCACTACGGAGTGATCCGCCGGGAGGACGACCAGGTGGTCGGCTCCCTCTGGACCCGGCGTACCGACTGGGGTGCCCGCCTCACCGAGGTCTCCTACGCGATGGCCCCGCACGCCCGGGGCTTCGGCCTGGCCGCCGAGGCGGTGGACGCGGTGGCCATCGCCTTGATCCTGGAGCACGGTTTCCAGCGGGTCGAGCTGCGGGTCGCGCCCGGCAACCTGGCGTCCCGCCGGGTCGCCGAGAAGGCCGGCTTCAGCTACGAGGGCCTGTTGCGCAACGCCGGCTTCGTCGGCGGTGGCCGGGTCGACCTCGAAGTCTGGTCGTTCGTGGCGGCGGACCTTCGCTGAGCCCCGCCGCCCGGCGGACCTTTCGCCGACCCCCGCCGTCACCCGACGATGGCGTCTGAGGGCGGCGTGAACTGGCGGGTAGGTGTGCCCTTGAGGCCGTCGCGCAGGGTCTGTGCCACCGCCGCGATCGGGATCTGGGACTGTCCGTCACCGACCGCGTTGAACGGATTGTCCGGGTCGGAGATGAAGCTCGCCGCAGCCAGTTCCGGTGTGAACCCGACGAACCAGGCGGACCGGGTGCTGTCGGTGGTACCCGTCTTGCCGGCGACCGGGCGGCCGACCGTACCCCGGACGCTGTCGGCCGTCGACCAGCCGCCGCAGCCCCCGCGTGCCGGGGTGTCCCCGGTCGGGCAGCGGGCGGCGTCGGTGGCCGCGCGGGCGGCGTCGGCGCTGACCACCTGGCGGCAGCGAGGCTTCGCCACCTCGCGCTGGATGCCGCCCGGCGTGGTGTACGTGGCCGGTGTGCCGTCCCGGTTCATGATCGCCTGCACGGGTATCGCCTCGCAGTAGCGGCCGTCGGCCGCGATGGCCGCGTAGGCGTTCGCCATCTCCAGCGGGGTGGCGTCGGAGACGCCGAGGGTGAACGCGCCCCACTTGTTGGCCTTGCCCGGTGACGCCTGCTCCCGGTCGACGTCGGTACGCCAGCGCAGGCCGAGCTGTTCGGCGAGTCGGACCGCCTTCTCCGCGCCCACCTTCTCCTCCAGCCACACGAAGTACGTGTTGACGGATTTGCCGAAGCCCGACCACATGGTCTGCTGGCCGGTCATCGCGCCGCTGGCGTTCGACGGCGCCCAGCCGTCGTAGACGGACGACTTGTAGCGGTACGGGGCGTTGAACGAGGTGGACAACGTCATCCCGGAGTCCAGCGCGGCCAGCATCGGGAACATCTTGAACGTCGATCCGGCCTGGTAGCCGGGCAGGTCTCCGCCGCCGAGCAGCGGCGCCACCGTGTTGGGGTAGTTGGCCTTCACCTTCGGCCCGGCCTCGGGATTGGAGCTGGGTGGATTGTCGGCCAGATCCAGGGAGTAGTTCCGGTTGACCGCCATCGCCTTGACCCGCCCGGTGCCCGGTTCGGAGACCACGATGCCGTTGGCGAACGGGCTGCCGGTGCCCTCCTTCGCGCCGACGTTCTTCTCGGCCGCCTCCTGGACCTTCTGGTCGAGGCTGAGCACGATCCGGTAGCCGCCCCGGCGCAGCTTGTCCATCCGTTCGAGGCGGTTGCTGCCGAACGCCGGTTGCGCGCTCCACCAGTTCTTCACGTAGTCGCAGGCGAAGCCCCAGCTCTGGTACTTCTCGATGATCGAGGCGCAGTCGCTCGGTGGGGTGGTGAGCTTCAGCCGGATCGGCTCGGACTTCGCGGCGGCGGCCGAGTCGGGGGACAGGTAGCCGAGCTGGCTCATCCGGTCCAGGACGTAGTTGCGCCGCCCGGTGGCCTCCTTCTGGTCGGAGTCGGCCGGGTCGTACTCGGAGGGGGACTTGACGAGCCCGGCGAGGGTGGCCGCCTCGACCGGGGTGAGGTCCTTCGGGGTCTTGGAGAAGAAGATCTCGCTGGCCGCGTAGATGCCGTACGCCCGGTGACCGAAGTACGCCGAGTTCAGGTAGCGCTCCATGATGTCTTCCTTGCTCATCTCCTTCTCCAGGTCCAGCGCCATGCGCATCTCCTTGACCTTGCGCAGGCTGGTCTGCTGGGTGGCCTCCTGGACCTCCTTGGGGGTGGTGGCGCTGTCCCGCAGGGCCATCCGGACGTACTGCATGGTCAGCGTCGACGCGCCCTGGGACAGCCCGCTGGAGTGGGCGTTGGCCACGAAGGCGCGGGCCACGCCTTTCGGGTCGACGCCGTGGTGCTGGTAGAAGCGGGAGTCCTCGGCGGCGACGATCGCCTGCTGGATGTTCGGCGACATGTCCGACAGCTTCGTGTACTGCCGGTACTCCTCGTAGAACATGGTCAGCACGGTCTTGCCGTCCGGGGCGTACAGGTAGGAGGTTTCGGCGGGCAGGGCTTTGGTCAGCAGCCGGGTCTTCTGCTCCGTGGCGTGCGCGGTGGCCTTCGCGCCGAGCCCGGTGAGGGCGACCAGCGGGTAGGCGGCGGCGGCGATCACGATGCCGGCGATGAGCCCGGCGCGCAGGAGAGGAACGAGACGACCAGCGGCAGCAAGGGGTCGGTTGCTCACGTCGCAAAGTTATGACATTTCCGATTCGTACATGAGAAGAACTCATAAACCCGCGAGGTGGTGACATGGCTTACGTCGACATCGACTGTCCCGCCGGCCACCTTCCCGGCAGGATCGCGGACATGCGTGATCAGCCGTGCGGGGTGTCGCCGTTCGTCGACGCCGAGCCCGACCTGGCGCACCACGGCGACGCCGAGGCCAGCGCCGGGTTGGTCGACCTCGCCGTCAACGTCCGCCGGGCGCCGCTACCGGCCTGGCTGGCCGATCCGATCGCCGCCACCCTCACCGACCTGGCCCGCTATCCGGCCCCGGCCCCGGCCCGCGCCGCCGTCGCCGCCCGGCACCGGCGTCACCCGGACGAGGTACTGCTCACCGCCGGGGCCGCCGAGGGCTTCGTGCTCATCGCCCAGGCGCTGCGCGGCGTGCGCCGGCCCGTGGTGGTGCACCCGCAGTTCACCGAGCCGGAGGCGGCGCTGCGGGCCGCCGGGCACACGGTCGAACGGGTCCTGCTGGACCCGGCCGACGGCTTCCGCCTCGACGAATCCCTCGTGCCCGCCGACGCGGACCTGGTCATGATCGGCAACCCGACGAACCCCACCTCGGTGCTGCACCCCGCCCGGACCATCGCCGCGCTCGCCCGTCCCGGCCGGGTGCTGGTCGTCGACGAGGCGTTCGCCGACACCACGGGCGGCGCGGACACCGGCGAACCCGAGTCGCTCGCCGAGCGGCGCGACCTGCCCGGGTTGCTCGTCCTCCGTAGCCTCACCAAGACCTGGGGCCTGGCCGGCCTGCGGATCGGCTACCTGCTCGGCGACGCGGCCCTGCTGTCCCGGCTGGCCGCCGTCCAGCCGCTCTGGGCCGTCTCCACGCCCGCGCTGGCCGCCGCCGAGGCCTGCGCCACGCCCGTCGCGGTCCAGGCCGAACGCGCGATCGCCGCCGAACTCGCCGCCGACCGCGACCACCTGGTCGCCTGCCTGTCCGACCTGCCGGGCGTACGCGTCGCCGGCCGCCCCGCCAGCGCGTTCGTCCTGCTGCGCCTGCCCGACGCGACCCGGGTACGGGCCGCCCTGCGCGACCGGGGCTGGGCGGTCCGCCGGGGCGACACCTTCCCCGGGCTCGGCCCGGACTGGCTGCGCGTGGCGGTACGCGACCGAGACACCACCGACGCGTTCATCGCGGTGCTGCGCGAGATCATGGAGGCATGATGCTGGAGACCACGACGTCGGCGATCCGGCCCCCGGACGAGGCGGCGATGGCCGCCGCCCGCGAGCTGCACGGCCGGCTGACCAAGCCGGCGGGCTCGCTGGGCCTGCTGGAGAACCTGTCGGTACGCCTCGCCGGACTGGCCGGGATCTGCCCGCCGCCGGTGCCCGAGCCCGCCGCCGTGGCGATCTTCGCGGGCGACCACGGGGTGCACGCCCAGGGAGTCACCCCGTGGCCGCAGGAGGTCACCGCGCAGATGATCGGCAACTTCCTGGCCGGTGGCGCGGTCGTCAACGCGTTCGCCCGGCAGGCCGGCGCGTCGGTCACCGTGATCGACGTCGGGGTGGCCCACCCGCTGCCCGCGCCCACCGGGTCGGCCGCGCCCGCGTCGGACCTGGCCGCGCCCACGGGCTCGGCCGCGCCCGTGTCGGACCTGGCCGCGCCGCGGCTGATCGACGCGTCCGTACGCCGCGGTACCCGCGACCTGTCGGTGACCGCAGCGCTCACCCGGGACGAGGCGCTGGCGGCGGTCCTGACCGGCGTCCGGGTCGCCGACGAGCTGATCGACGCCGGCGCCGGCATCCTGCTCACCGGGGACATGGGCATCGGCAACACCACCCCGGCCGCCGCGCTGATCGCCGCGTTCACCGGCGTCGACCCGCTCGACTCCACGGGTCGGGGCACCGGAGTGGACGATGCGACGTACGCCCACAAGGTGGCCGTGGTGCGGGCCGCGCTGGCCCGGCACACCCCCGACCCGGCCGACCCGCTGGGTGTCCTCGCCGCCGTCGGCGGTTTGGAGCACGCCGCCCTGGCCGGGCTGATCCTCGGTGCCGCCGCCCGTCGTACGCCGGTCCTGCTGGACGGGGTGATCGCGGTGTCCGCGGCGCTCGCCGCCGCCGCGTTCGCTCCGGACGCGGTCGCCGCCATGGTCGCCGGACACCGCTCGGCGGAGCCCGGCGCGACGGTGGCGTTGCGACACCTCGGCCTCGACCCGCTCATCGATCTGGGGCTGCGCCTCGGCGAGGGCACCGGCGCGCTGCTGGCGCTGCCGGTGGTCACCGGCGCGGTCCGGGTGCTGCACGAGGTCGCCACGTTCGACTCGGCCGGCGTGGCCGAGAAGTGACCACGTCCAGCGAGCGGTCCGGTGGTGCCGGATGAGCGCGAACCCGTACCCCCTTGGTCTGCGGCTCGACGGACGGCGGGTGGTCGTGGTGGGTGGCGGCGCGGTCGCCACCCGGCGCGTGCCGGCGCTGCTGGACGCCGGCGCGGATGTCCTGCTGGTGGCACCGGAGCTGACCCCGGCGTTGCAGGCCCGGGTCGACGCGGGTCGGCTGCGCTGGGTGCCGCGCCGCTTCGTGCCCGAGGACCTGGACGGGGCCTGGCTGGTCCAGGTGGCGATCGACGATCCGACCGCGGCTGCCGCGGTCAGTGCCGTCGCGGACGAGCGGCGGATCTTCTGCGTACGCGCCGACGACCGGGCGGCCGCCACCGCCTGGACTCCGGCGGTGACCCGGCAGGGACCGGTCACCGTGGCGGTGCTCGGCGGTGGTGACCCCCGACGGGCGATGAGCGTCCGCGACGCCATCCGCGACCTGCTCGCTGCAAGGAAGGGCCCCCTCTTAACGCCTGGGGTAGAGGAAGGGGCCCTTCCTAACTCGACCGGCGGGCGGGTGGCTCTCGTCGGGTCCGGGCCGGGTGACCCGGAGCTGATCACCGTGAAGGGCTGGCGGCTGCTCACCGAGGCGGATGTGGTGGTCGCCGACCGGCTGGTACCCGGCCTGCTCCTGGACGAGCTGCGCCCCGACGTCGAGCTGGTGGACGCCTCGAAGATCCCCTACGGCCCGTCACGCGCCCAGGAGGAGATCAACCAGATCCTGGTCGACCGGGCGCTGGCCGGCGCTGCCGTGGTGCGGCTCAAGGGCGGCGACCCGTACGTCTTCGGCCGGGGCGGCGAGGAGTTGCTGGCCTGCGCGGCGGCCGGTGTGCCGGTGACCGTCGTCCCCGGGGTGACCAGCTCGATCGCCGCGCCGGCTGCGGCCGGCATCCCGGTCACCCACCGGGGGGTGGCGCACGAGTTCACCGTGGTCTCCGGGCACGTGGCGCCCGACTCGCCGGCGTCGCTGGTGCGCTGGGACGCCCTGGCCGGCCTGCGCGGCACCCTGGTGATCCTGATGGGGCTGAAGAACCTCGCCGCTATCGCCGAGACGTTGATCGCGCATGGCCGGTCGCCGCAGACACCGGCCGCCGTGGTCCAGGAAGCCACCACGGGCACGCAGCGGGTGCTGCGGTCCACGCTCGAAGCGGTCGCCGCCGACGTGCACACAGCCGAGGTGCGCCCACCCGCCGTGGTCGTCGTGGGCGACGTGGTGGGTGCCCTCGACGCCTGAGCAACGGGTGCCCACCGATCTTGCGGTTTCGGCGGTCGATACGCTTTATATCTCCCTTGTGTCGGGACAGGAAGTGCAAGATCGGCGAGCAGGGTAGTCCGGATGCGGCGATCATGGAGTTGTGGTGCCCGGGTTGGTGCCTTACCGGCGTTTTGTTGCCCACCACGGCGCCATGATCGGCGAGGTGGTGCCACGTGACGACGGGGCCGGGAGCGTCAGCGCTCCCGGCCCCGTCGTACGTGCTGTCGTTACTGCTTGAGCATGTTGTCCAGCAGCAGGGCACAGCGGATCAGCCCGAGGTGGCTGTACGCCTGCGGGTGGTTGCCCAGGCCGCGCTCGGCGAGCGGGTCGTACTGCTCGGGGAGCAGGCCGGTCGGGCCGGCGGTCAGCACCATCTGCGCGAACAGCTCCTCCGCGTCGGTGCGGCGGCCGGTGCGCAGGTACGCCTCGATCAGCCACGCCGTGCAGATGTGGAAGCCGCCCTCGCGGCCGGGCAGGCCGTCGTCCCAGTGGTACCGGTAGACGACCGGGCCGCTGCGCAGGTCCGCCTCGATCTTCAGGACCGTGGACAGGAAGCGCGGGTCGTCACCCGGGAGCAGGCCGGAGAGGCCGATCCAGAGCGACGAGGCGTCCATGTCCTCGTCCCCGTACGCGACGCTGTACGCCTCGACGTCGTCGTGCCAGCCGTGCTCCAGCACGTTCGCGCCGATCCGGTCGCGCAGGTCCGTCCACTCGGGCCGGTCCTCGCCGCCGTGCTGACGCATCACGTGCAGCGCCCGGTCGACGGTCATCCAGCACATCACCTTCGAGAAGACGTGGTGCCGGGGTGGCAGCCGCGCCTCCCAGATGCCGTGGTCGGGCTCGTGCCAGCGGCGGCGGACCGCCTCGACCATGTTCTCCAGGACCCGCCACTCGTCGTCGCGGACCGAGCCGCGCGCGTCGGCGACGGCCGCGATCAGGTCGGCGATGGGGCCGAACACGTCGAGCTGGAGCTGGTGGTTGGCGAGGTTGCCGACCCGGACCGGCCGGGAGCCGGCGTACCCGGGCAGCGTGTCGATGACCGCCTCGGCGCCCAGCTCGTACCCGTCGATGGTGTAGAGCGGGTGCAGCCGCTCCGGGTGGCCGCCGGTGCGCTCGATGCAGCCGTCCACCCAGCGCAGGAACGCCTCGGCCTCGTCGATGGAGCCGAGGTCGACGAGCGCGCGGGCGGTCAGCGCGGCGTCGCGCAGCCAGCAGTAGCGGTAGTCCCAGTTGCGGACGCCGCCCAGTTCCTCCGGCAGGGAGGTGGTGGCCGCGGCGAGGATCGAGCCGGTCGTCTCGTGGCAGAGCCCGCGCAGGGTGAGGGCGCTGCGCGCGACCAGGTCACGGGAGGTGGACGGCAGCCGCAGCGAGGCCACCCAGTCCTTCCACGGCTGCTCGGCAGCGGCCTGCCGCTCGTGGATCGGCACCCGGTGGTGCTCCAGGCTGTGCGTGCCGAAGCGCAGCTCCAGCACGACCTGCCCACCAGCGGCGGAGAGGTCGACGACCGCCTTGGCGGTCTCGTACCCACCGTCGTTGTTGACCTGCCACTCGACCCCGGGGGAGTAGAGGGCGACCGGTTCGTTCGAGCCGAGCACCAGCAGGCCGTCGCCGACGGGCTGCAACTGCACGGCCACCTGGCCGAACTCGGGGCGCGGCGCGAACTCCACCCGGACCCGCCCGTTGCCGCTGAGGACCCGGACGAGGGTCGAGTCGCCGGTGACCACGGCGGGACCGTCGGGCGTCGTCTCGCGGGCCGGCTTGTCCAGCCAGTCGGTGACGGTGAGCCCGGACCACCGGGTCTCGACGGTCATCGTGCCGGAGCGGTAGCGCTGGCCCAGCGGGATGCCGCCGCGCTCCGGGGCGATGCTGAAGTGACCGGCCGGGCTGCCGCCGACCAGGTCGGCGAAGATCGCCGCCGAGTCCGGCTTGGGGTGGCAGAGCCAGCTCACCTTCGCCTCGGGGGTGAGCAGGGCGACGGTACGACCGTTGGCCAGCATCGAGTGCCGCTCGATGGGCACCGCCCGCTCGCCGAACAGCCAGTGCCGGCGGGTCTCCAGCAGCAGCCCGAGCGCGCGGGCGGCCTCGATGGGCTCGGCCACCCGGAAGTTGGCCTTGGTGTCGCCTGGGCCGATCTTGATACCGAGGTCCGGCCCGTGCAGGTTGCCGAAGGCGTTCTCATCGGTGACGTCGTCGCCGATGAAGAGCACCGCGCTCGCCGAGAGCTGGGTCCGTAGCTGGTCGACGGCCGTGCCCTTGTGGGTGGCCACCACGGACAGCTCGATGACCTCCTTGCCCTGCGTCACGGTGACGCCGTCGAAGGCGGCCGGGCCGTTGCGGACGGCCTCGATGGCGGCGGCGGCGACCTGCGGGTCGACGCCCCGGGTGTGCACCGCGACGCTGGCCGGCTTGCGTTCGAGCCGGATGCCCGGGTGTTCGGCGGCGATCTCGCGCAGCGCGTTGCGCACCTGGGTGCGGACCGCGACCAGCTCGGGGGAGAGGCGCTCGACGAAGCCGATGTCGAATTCGGAGCCGTGGCTGCCGACGAGGTGTACCTCGCTGGGCAGCCGGGAGAGCGCGGCCAGGTCGCGCAGGGCGCGACCGGAGACCACGGCCACGCTCGTCTGCGGCAGCGCCGCGAGCGCGCGGATCGCGGCCACCGACTCGGGCAGCGGTACGGCGGTGCTGGGATCCTCGACGATCGGCGCGAGTGTGCCGTCGTAGTCGCAGGCGATCAGGAGCTGCGGAACCCGGGCGATCCGGCCGATGGCGGATCGCAGTTCGGGGTCCATCACCCCGGTGGCGATCGCCGTTCCGTCGTTGACGGCCGTGTTCACGCGGCCTCCGCCTCGGAAACTCCCAGTTCGGAGAGGAAAGACTTGGCCCAGTGCCCCACGTCGTGGGTACGCAGGTGACGTTGCATTGTCCGCATCCGGCGGCGTGCCTCGGTTTTCTCCACGTGCACGGCCCGGAGCAGGGCGTCCTTCACCGCGTCCGGGTCGTGCGGGTTACATAGGAATGCCTGGCGCAGCTCCGTTGCGGCGCCAGCGAACTCGCTGAGCACGAGCGCACCGCCCTGGTCGGCACGGGATGCGACGTACTCCTTGGCCACGAGATTCATGCCGTCTCGCAGCGGGGTCACCATCATCACGTCCGCAGCAACGTACATCGCGGCCAGTTCACTGCGACTGTACGACTGATGGAGGTAATGCACGGCCGGCACGCCGACTCGGCCGAATTCGCCATTAATCCGACCAACTTCGCGCTCCACCTTGACCCGAAGTGCCTGGTAGTGCTCGACGCGCTCGCGACTCGGCGTGGCCACCTGCACCATAACGGCGTCCGGAACTGTCAACTTTCCGTCAGCAAGCAACTCGCGGAACGCCTTCAGGCGCAACTCGATGCCCTTGGTGTAGTCGAGCCGGTCCACGCCCAGGATTATCGTCTTCGGGTCGCCCAGTTCGGCGCGGATCTGCTTGGCCCGCGCCTGGATCGCCGGGTCGGCCGCCATCCGCTCCATCTCCTGCGTGTCGATGGAGATGGGGAAGGCGCCCGCCTTCACCTGCCGACCGTCGACCTGGATCATCTGACCCTCGTACCGGAGCCCGAGCAGGTGCCGGGCCAGCCGGACGAAGTTCTGCGCGGCCAACCGCTGCTGGAAGCCCACCAGGTCCGCGCCGAGCAGACCGCGCAGCAGCTCGGTACGGAACGGCATCTGCATGAACAGCTCGATCGGCGGGAACGGGATGTGCAGGAAGAAGCCGATCCGCAGGTCGGGGCGCAGCTCGCGGAGCATGGCCGGCACCAGTTGGAGCTGGTAGTCCTGCACCCAGACCGTCGCGCCCTCGGCCGCGACGTCGGCTGCGGCCTCCGCGAACCGGGCGTTGACCAGCCGGTACGCCTCACGCCAGCGACGCTTGTACGCCGGTGTCTCCACCGCGTCGTGATAGAGCGGCCAGATCGTCGCGTTGGACTGGCCCTCGTAGTAGCGCTCCAACTCCTCGGCGCTCAACGGGACCGGGTGCAGCCGGATGCCCTCCAGGTCGAACGGCTCGGGAGCGGCACCGGTGCCGCCGGCCCAGCCCACCCAGGTGCCCTGGTGCTCGGCGAGTACGGGATGCAGCGCGGTGACCAGCCCACCGGGGCTGCGTCGCCACTGCCGTCCCTCGGGTGTGCTCACCTCGTCGACCGGCAGACGATTCGCCACTACGACAAAGGAGCTACGGACGGTCACGATCGGCCACCTCCGGGTACTGACGGGTCCACCGCGATGAGCGTACTGAGCGTAGCTGCGGTGTCTGGGCCCCCGTGCCGGAGTCTCCTACCCGCCCAGTGTGCGGTGAATCCTGAAGGTGATCTTGTCGACAGCCCGACGGTCAGAGGTCGACGCGCTCGCCGGCGTACTCCTGGGGCGGGGTGATGTGGGCGAAGCGCGTCGTACCTGTCAGGATTGACGATGGCGTGCGCGCGGCCGGCTCCCGGCCGGCGGCGGCGGGCGGAGGTCTCAGCTCGCGCCGCGCCGCCCACTCAGGCGACAGCAAACCGACGGAGGTAGCCCGCACCGTGGCCCAGTACATCTACGTCCTGGAAAAGGCGCGCAAGGCGCACGGCGACAAGGTCGTGCTCGACAACGTCACGTTGAGCTTCCTGCCGGGGGCCAAGATCGGTGTGCTCGGCCCCAACGGCGCCGGTAAGTCCAGCCTCCTCAAGATCATGGCAGGGCTGGACAAGCCGAGCAACGGCGAGGCCCGGCTCATGCCCGGCTACACCGTCGGCATGCTCGCCCAGGAGCCCCCGCTCAACGAGGCCAAGACCGTGCTCGGCAACGTCGAGGAGGCGGTCGCCGAGACCAAGGCCAAGCTGGAGCGGTTCAACAAGATCGCCGAGCAGATGGCGACCGACTACTCCGACGAGCTGATGGAGGAGATGGGCAAGCTCCAGGAAGAGCTTGATCACCTCGACGCCTGGGACGTCGACTCCAAGCTCGAACTGGCCATGGACGCGCTGCGCTGCCCGCCGCCGGACGCCGACGTGACCCAGCTCTCCGGTGGTGAGCGCCGCCGGGTCGCGCTCTGCAAGCTGCTGCTGGAGGCGCCCGACCTGCTGCTGCTGGACGAGCCCACCAACCACCTGGACGCGGAGAGCGTCTCCTGGCTGGAGCAGCACCTGGCGAAGTACGCCGGCACCGTCATGGCGATCACGCACGACCGGTACTTCCTGGACAACGTGGCCAACTGGATCCTTGAGCTGGACCGTGGCCGGACGTACCCGTACGAGGGCAACTACTCCACCTACCTGGAGAAGAAGGCCGCCCGGCTGGCCGTCGAGGGCCGCCGCGACGCCAAGATGAAGAAGCGCCTCACCGAGGAGTTGGAGTGGGTCCGCTCCAACGCCAAGGCCCGGCAGACCAAGTCCAAGGCCCGCCTGGACCGGTACGACGAGATGGCCACCGAGGCGGAGAAGACCCGCAAGCTGGACTTCGAAGAGATCCAGATCCCGCCGGGCCCGCGCCTGGGCAGCACCGTGATCGAGGCGCAGAACCTCAGCAAGGGCTTCGGTGACCGGCTGCTGATCGACAACCTGTCGTTCTCGCTGCCGCGCAACGGCATCGTCGGCATCATCGGCCCCAACGGCGTCGGCAAGACCACGCTGTTCAAGACCATCGTCGGGCTGGAGGAGCCGACCGCCGGTTCGGTGCGCGTCGGCGAGACGGTCTCGCTGTCGTACGTCGACCAGAACCGCGAGGGCCTCAACGGCGACAAGACCGTCTGGGAGGTCGTCTCCGACGGGCTGGACTACCTGATGGTGGGCAAGGTCGAGATGCCGTCGCGGGCGTACATCGCGGCGTTCGGCTTCAAGGGGCCGGATCAGCAGAAGCCGACGAAGGTGCTCTCCGGCGGTGAGCGCAACCGGCTCAACCTGGCGCTGACCCTCAAGATCGGCGGCAACGTCATCCTGCTCGACGAGCCGACGAACGACCTGGACGTGGAGACGCTGTCCAGCCTGGAGAACGCCCTGCTGGAGTTCCCCGGCTGCGCCGTGGTCATCTCTCACGACCGGATGTTCCTGGACCGGGTCGCCACGCACATCCTGGCCTGGGAGGGCGACGACCAGGACCCGTCCAGGTGGTTCTGGTTCGAGGGCAACTTCGAGGCGTACGAGAAGAACAAAATCGACCGCCTCGGCGCGGAGGCCGCCCGACCGCACCGGGTGACCTACCGCAAGCTGACCCGTGACTGACCGGTTCGTCTACCACTGCACGCTGCGCTGGTCCGACCTGGACGCGTACGGACACGTCAACAACTCGCGCTTCCTCACGCTGTACGAGGAGGCGCGGGTGGCGTTGATGTTCGCCGGCGGCCGGGCCTGGGGAGTGGGCTCGTTCGCCGACGGGGTGGTGATCCGCCGGCACGAGGTCGACTACCTGCGCCCGGTCGACTACGCGCTCGGACGGGCCACCGCGGAGTCCGCGCCCACGGTCCGCATCGAGCTGTGGGTGGAGGAGATAAGGGCGTCCCGGTTCACCGTCGCCTACGAGCTGTACGACGGTGAGGTGCTGGCCAGTCGCGCCCGCTCGGTGCTGGTGCCGTTCGACCTGACGCGTCAGGTGCCCCGGCGGATCACCGTCGAGGAGCGGGACTTCCTGCTGACGTACGCCCCGCAGGGCGGCGGATCGTGACGCGGCCGGAACGGGTGGCGTCGTCGGCGTCCAGCCACGGCCTGGCCGGCGTGGCCGACGCGGGCGCCTTCCTGGCCCGGCTGGTCCGGCTGGACCCGGCGGCGCCGGTGCGGCTGCGGCCGGCCGGCGCTTCCGGGCGGGTCGTCCTGTGGGCCCGGCTGCCGTGGCAGGTGCTGGTCGCCTCCACGGTGGCCGGCGACGCCGCCGGGGACGTCACCGTGGGCGCGGCCGACCTGCTGGCCGAGCTGGGACGCGGCGGTACCGCGTTGCCGGAGCGCCGGGACGCGCAGTGGCGCTGGCCCCTGCCGCCGGCGCGCAGCGAGCCAGTTGAGGTGCTGCCCGGCGTCGAGGTGCGCCGGATCGCGGCCGCGGCGGCGGGCACCCTGCGTACGGCGAGCGCCGAGGGGGTGGCGGGCCGCGCGGTGGGTCAGCGGGTCCTGCGCGACGCGCTGCTCGACCACGTGGCGGTGGTGGTCACGCCGGACGATCCGCCGGGCCCGCCGGTCGAGGTGCCGCAGCGACTGGTGCAGGGACTGGTCCGGATGGGCTTCCTCGGCGCGGTCGACGAGCCGGCCGTCCCTGCGGCGCGCGCCGCGGTGCGGGTAAGGGTCGCCGGCCGTTGGGTGGGCCTGGTGGGACCGTACGGAGCGGCCTGGTTGCAGAAGGCCACCGATCTCGCCGTGACTCCGCTCACTACTCGTCCGAACGGATGACCCCCCTTCATTCTTCTGGGCCGGTGGGGTCGTTGGGGGGGTGCTTCAACCCGGCTGTCCGGGTACCGTCCATCCTCGGATCCAACGCACCGTAGGCGGCTGGATCCGCTGGGGAGTGAGGTGCGACGAGCGATGCCGTGGTGGTCATGGCGCCCCGGTCCCGCCGACGGCGGTGATCCGGAAACCCGAAGCGGGATCACAGTGGAGAGCGCGGTCCGGGTCGGGCCGCCGAGTCCTCGCCAGCCGGGGGACGACTGCCCGGGCAGCGACCGACCCGTACTGGCCGAAATGGCGGCCAGCATCGAGCCGGTGAGCCTGCGCCGGGTCTGTGACGCACTCGACCTGCTCGACGTGCGTTACCTGGCCGACGGTGACGGCAACCTGCTGGCCATGTGGGAGCGCCACGCCGTGCTGGTGACCCTTGAGGGTCCGGAGGACGAGATCCTGGTGATGCGGGCCCGCCCGCACGCCACGGTCCCGCCCGACTGGGCCGACCGGGCCTACCGGGTGGTCAACGAGTGGAACCACACCCGCCGCTTCTGCAAGGCGTACATCGGTGATCCGACCGAGCGCGGCCAGCTACCGATCTACGCCGAGCTGCAGGTCCCCCTCGGCGCCGGTACGCACGACGCGCTGCTGGTCGAGATGCTCGACTGCGGCGCGGCCGTGGCCACCAGCTTCGTGGACTGGCTGCACGACGAGGGCGCGCTGCTCTGAGACGGGCCGCGGCCCGGGTGCCCGGTGCGCGCGCCGTCAGGCGCGCTCGGCCGGGTCCTCCATGGCGTTGACCATGAAGTACGCGGCCCGCTCCAGGTAGTCCCAGAGGGCGACGGCGAGCTGCGGTTCCAGGTCGAGCCGGTCCACCGCCTGGCGCATGTGCCGCAGCCAGGCGTCCCGCTCGGCCACCCCGATCCGGAACGGGGCGTGCCGCATCCGCAGCCGTGGGTGACCGCGCTGCGCGGAGTACGTGTTCGGCCCACCCCAGTACTGCATCAGGAACAGGGTCAACCGGTCGGCCGCCGGGCCCAGGTCCTCCTCCGGGTACATGGGTCGCAGCAGCGGATCGCTGGCGACGCCGACGTAGAACTCGTCCACCAGCCGGCGGAAGGTGGGTTCGCCGCCGACCGCTTCGAAGAGCGTCATCGACGCGTCGGGACGGTCGGATTCACCTGCGGGGTTCACCATTCCATCCTGCCAGGTGCGTCGGCCGTGGACCCGACCCGGAGGCCGTGCGTCGGCTCACCCCGTGGATCACGTGACCGCGTGCCGACGGTGGCCTCCGGCTGCCCGGGGGTCGGTGAGCCCCGTCGTCCCGCTGACGGCGACGTCGCCCGCCGCGCGGGCCTGCGCGACGTTGGCGGCCGTGGCTGCCGCCACCGCCTCCTCCATCGTCTGCCGGCTCGGCCAGCGCAGGGTGGCGACAGTCATCAGCAGCACTCCGGCGGCGCTCCAGAGGCCGACCACCACCGGGATGGGGAACCGTTCGGCGAGCAACCCGGTAACCAGCACGGCGATCCCCTGGATGACCTGCACACCGGTGGCCATCACGCCGAACGCGCGAGCCCGGAACCCGGCCGGCAGGGCCCGGACGAACAGCCCGTTGGCCATCGGGAGCATGCCGGCGACCGCGAATCCGCACAGGGCGGCCAGCAGCGCCACCACCAGCGGTGGCGGATCGAAGAGCGCGGGCACCAGCGCCAGCGGGGCGAGCACCGCGAGCGGGCGCATCATGGCCAACCGGCGGGCCGGGCCGCACAACCGGCTCACCAGCAGCCCGCCGAGGATGAAGCCCACCGGACTGGCGACCATGATGACGGCCTGCGCGGTACCGGCGGCCATGCCGCTCCTGGCATCGTCGTTGGCCCAGGCGGCGGCCAGCCCTTCCGGGACGATCGAGAAGAGCATCGCGCTGAACACCAGCACCGCGATGGCCCGCAACACCGGCGTACGGAAGACGATCCCGAAGCCCTCGGCGGTCTCCCGCAGCAGGTGGCCCCGGTGGGCGGTGGCTATCGCGGCGGCGTGATTCCGGACGCCGAAGCGCAGCAGCAGCGCCGAGACGCCGAAGGTCGCGGCGTTGAACAGCAGCGCGACGGTCGGGTCGATCGAGGCGACGGCGGCGCCGAACAGGTACCCGACGACCTGTGCGGCCTGCCCGATACTGCCGTTCAGCGACAGTCCGACCACCAGGCGGTCTCCGGTGAGGATCTGCGGCATCAGCGCCGACTTCGCCGCCTGGCTGGGCGGGTTGGCCAGCGTGGTGGTGAAGAGGAGCACCAGCACCACCGGGACCGGCAGACCAGGGAGGGCGATGAGCACCATCAGCACCATCCGGATGACGTCACACGCCACCATCACCCGCCGGTACGGGTGCCGCTCGGCCAGCGCGGCGAGCAGCGGACCACCGAGCAGCCACGGCAGGTAGCTCACCGCGAACGCGGCGGCGGAGAGCGCGACGGACCTGGTCTGCTGGTAGACGAGGAGGGTCACGGCGGCCCTGGCGACGTAGTCACCGACCCAGGACAGCGACCCGGCGGTGAAGACAGCCCGGAACTCACGTTGGGCAAACACTTCGCGAAAAGTGGCCGGACCTTCCGCGGAAGGTCGCTCGTCGGGCACCGTCGCCTCCATCGGCCCCCGGGCACGGCTGCTTGTGGCCGCCGGGCCGGGAACACTCGTCAGATCTGTCGGATCAGCGAGGATGTGACCGCGCTCCAGCGGGAACGCGTGCTTCGGGATTCTGCCCGATCGTCCGACGACTAGCTAGGGTGAACGGATCGTTCGTCGCATCCCCGACTGAACGAACGGACGATACTCCAGGGGCCGGCTGGACCGCGACCCCTGGATTGCCGGCCATTCTCACCGGGTCAGGTGGCGCCGCCCTGACCGGTCTCACCGTCCGGCAAGGGCCGGCTCGGCACGCCGGGATAGCTGCGGGCAGCGGCGATCTGCGCGGTGATGCCCGAGTTCTCTAGCGCCTCCGCCAACCTGCGCCGCAGTTCCCGGCCCACCGCGAACTGGCCGTCGGCAGTCGTCTTGACCACCGTTCGGATCACGGCGCCCTCCACCGTCATCTGCTCGACGCCCAGCACCTCCGGCGCCTCCACGATCTCCGGCGACAGGTCCGGGTCCACCGCCACCGACGCGGCGGCCGTCCGCAGCACCGCGTTGGCCTCCTCCGTGCCGCTGAAGCCGATCGGCAGGTCCACCACCACCAGCGCCCAGCCCTGGCTCTTGTTGCCGACCCGGATGATCTCGCCGTTGCGGATGTACCACAGCACGCCACGTCCGTCCCGGACCGTGGTGACGCGCAGCCCGACCGACTCCACGACGCCCGACGCCTCGCCGAGGTCGACGTTGTCGCCCACGCCGTACTGGTCCTCGATGAGCATGAAGAGACCGGCGATCAGGTCCTTGACCAGGCTCTGCGCGCCGAAGCCCAGTGCGACGCCGGCGATGCCGGCGCTGGCCAGCAGCGGCGCCAGGTCGAAGCTGAACTCGCGCAGGATCATCAACAGCGCGATGCCGAAGACGAACGCCGTGGTCAGGCTGCGCAGCACCGAGCCGATCGCCTCGGCCCGCTGCCGCCGCCGCTCCGGCACGAACTCGGTCGGGTCGACCGCCGCGGTCGGCACCCGCTCGCGCAGCGGCCGCAGCATCGTCGGCACCGCGCCGTCGGTGGTCGTCCGGACCAGCCGGTTGATCGTCCGGTGCAGCGCCCAGCGCGCCACCATCGCCAGCGCCAGGATCAGCAGGACCCGCAGTGGCTTGAGCAGGATCCAGTAGCTGCCCTCGGCGAACCACGCCGAGCGGGTGATCCCGTAGATCCATTCGCAGGAGGTGCTGCCCTGACAGTTCACCGACACGACGTCGGGCAGGGCAAGGGGCGTCACGCTGGCGGCACTCACCCTGTCTTCGTACCGCAACACCTCGGACCGGTCGCCGCCGACCCACCAGCCGGGTGAGATGCGCCGGAGCGCCGGGTCGGACCGGGGCGAACCGGCCATCGTGACAGGTGCGGAAAAGAGCTTCACATCCGACCCCGGATTAGTACGTGCAATCCGGGGTCCGATCAGGGACTATTGGCGCAACGGACGTCGGTGATCGAACGGGCGTCGACGGTGCGGGCCCTCGTGCCCAACTCCGGTCGGCGGCAGGTTCGCAGCAGCCGCTGAACCGGGAGGGTGATCGCGATGCCTGACATACGACCCGCGGTGGGCTCCGGCGCGCTGGTTCTCAACGCCACCTACGAGCCGCTGTGTGTCGTGTCGGTGCGTCGCGCCGCGATCCTCGTCCTCTCCTCCAAGGCCGTCTGCGTCGCCGACGGCGACGGCATCCTGCACAGCGCCCGGGACGCGCTGCCGGTGCCATCGGTCGTGCGGCTGACCCGCTTCGTCCGGGTGCCCTACCGCACCCACGTCGGGCTGTCCCGCCGGGCGATCTTCGCCCGGGACGGTTGGCGGTGCGCCTACTGCCGGGGCCCGGCCGAGACCATCGACCACGTCTTCCCGCGCAGCCGGGGCGGCCGGCACGCATGGGAGAACGTGGTCGCCGCGTGCGCGCGGTGCAACCACACCAAGGGCGACAAGACTCCGGCCGAGCTGGGTTGGCGGCTGCACGCCCTGCCGGCCGCGCCGAAGGGCACCGCGTGGCGGGTCCTCGGGCACCGCGCTCCGGACCCGCGCTGGGCCGACTGGCTCGACCTGCGCGAGCCCGAAGCAGCGGCCTGACCCGTACCCGTGCGGGCCCGGCTGCACCCGCGGGCCCCGCCGTGCAGGACGGCAGGCCGGCGTCGGGCTCAGTCCTGCTGGCCGGCGGCCCGGCGCGTCGCGCGCTCGTGCCGGTCGACCGCCCGCCGGTGCGCGATGGCGAGAAGCCGGTCGACCTCGGGCAGCATCTGCGGACCCGGCATCACGATGCTGGCGAAGCCGTACAGCGCGTAGCCCGGGTGCGGCGTGAGAGTGTCCAGCCGGGCGTAGTCGAAGTCCTCCCGGTGCTCCTCGAAGGCAGCCGGCGCGAAGCCGAACGCCTTTTCGAACTCGGCCCGGCCCAGCTCCAGGTTGAGGCGGAAGACGCCGGGGCGGTCGAGCTGCCCGGCCTCGTCGAAGCCGGGCACGTCGTGCTCGACGATGGTGGCGAACGGTTGGCGGCGGTCCGGCCCGACGTGGAAGAAGCGATCGCCCCACGCGGCCTCCGGTGATCCGTTCTCCGCGCCCGCCACCACCTGTTCGACGCCGGGCAGCGCGCCGATCCGCTCGGCGAGCACGGCCGCGTCGACGCCGGTCGGGATATGCAGCACCGCCTCGGCGTTGTCGATGGTCGCCTGGTCCAGCGGGAAGTAGCGGTAGTCGTGCGTCCTGCGCTCGGCCGGCTCGATGTCGGCCGTCGGGACGTACCCGGGGAGGTCGCCCAGACGCTGGAGCCGACCCTCGTAGGTCGACGCGGCGGGCGCGTCGATGCCGAGCGCGGGGCTCGCGCCGAGGGCGCCGACCACCACCGCGTACCGCTCGCCCAGCAGCGCTCCGACGATCGCGCCGGCGCCGGCCCACGACACCGTCGCGCCACCGATCGTCATGGTGGCCGGATGGCGTCGCAGGTGCGTGTTGTGCGCGAAGACCAGCGTCGGTCCCCGGTCGGCCTCGACCGCCCGGATCGCGAGCAGGTTCTCGGCCATCAGCGCGTCCCGGACCCCGGCCAGGCGCGCGAACCGTTCCTCCGGCGCGAGGTCGGTCGCCGCGGCGGCGTGGTACCGCAGCAACGCGACCGCGGACATGGCGTGCACGTGGGCCTCCCGCCAGCCCGCGGGCCGGCGGTGCGCCTGGAGAAACAGCTCGGTCAGCAGGTCGTCGGCGAGGACCCGCAGCCGGTGGGCGTCCGTCGAGCGTCCGACGGACCGGCCCGGCTCCCACACCGCGGCCGTGTCGCTCCACCGGGCCTCGTCCCCGACCAGGTCGTCGATCTCCGCCGACCGGTCCAGGCCGAGAAAGTCGCAGACGAACGTCAGGTGCCGGCGCGGGCTCGGGGCGCCCTCGATCTCCAGCGGCGCGTCGAAACCGTGGAACCGCAGGCGCTGCGCGGCGGGTCGTCCGGCGTTCCACTCCCGCATCCGCAGCAGCAGGTCACGGTTGGCCGGGGCGGCGCCGAAGCCGTGACTGAACCCCTCGGCGAGCGCGCGGTCGAGCGGCACGGGCCCGCCGTCCACGAACTCGTCGGCGAGCAGCCCGGCGGCCCGGTCGCTCTCCAGGGCGATGGAGCGGTAACCGTGCTCGGCCAGCGTCAGGAAGGTGTCGTTGCGGATCTGGAGGAAGGCGGATTCACCGTGCGTCGGCTCGCCGATCGCGAGCAGGGTCGGTGAGCCGGCGAGCAGGTCGAGAACAGTGGTCATTGCATCGACCGTATCGTTGAACCAGCGGTTGAGACTTCAGAGCAGGAGAGCACGGTGGTCACCCCAAAACCCTCAAACCCAGGGGTACGCCGGCCGGTCGACCTCGCCCGGCGGCACGGGCTGTCGGCGCAGGCCGTCCGCAACTACGAACGCGACGGTGTGCTGCCGCCGGCCGAGCGCACCGTCAGCGGGTACCGTCGGTTCACCGAGACGCACGCCCGGGCACTTGACGCCTACCTCGCCCTCGTCGCGGGCCACGGTCACGCGGCCGGCGGTGACATCATGCGCGCCGTCAACCGGGGCGAGCTCGACACCGCGTTGCGGGCGATCGATGACGGCCACGGCCTGCTGCGACGCGACCGGGAGACCCTGGACGCGGTCGAGGTGGCGGTCGGCACGCTCACCGCCACGAAGCCCGCGCCGCAGACCCGGCGGGCCGTACCGATCAGCGTGCTCGCGCACCGGGTCGGCGTACGACCGGCGACGCTGCGCAAGTGGGAGTCGGCCGGAATCCTGCGACCGGAGCGCGACCGGGCCACCCGCCACCGCGTCTACTCGCCCGACGACGTCCGGGACGCCGAACTCGCGCACCTGCTGCGCCGGGGCGGGTACCGGCTGAGCCACATCGCCGACGTGCTGCGTCGCGTACGGGACGCCGGCGGCGCCGAACCACTGGCCGCGTCAGTGACCCAGTGGCGCGGACGACTCACCGAGCGCGGCCGGGCCATGCTCACCGGGGCCGCCCGGCTCGCCGCGTACCTCGACGACGGCGCGGGAGGTCACCCGCCACGTGCCTCGACCAGCGAGGCGAAGACCACCAGGTTGTCCGAGTAGCCGGTCTCACCGCCCACCCACCGGCCGCCGCAGGTGATCAGTCGCAGGCTGGGACGGCTGAAGTCGCCGTACACCTCGTCCACCGGTAGCCGATCCTTGCTGAACCGCTCCACCGAATCCACCTCGAAGACCGCCACCCGACCGTCGGCGCGGGTGATGTCGACCCGGTCGCCGGAGCGCAGTTCCCGTAGCCGGTGGAAGACGGCCGGCCCGGTGGTCGTGTCCACGTGCCCGACGATCACCGCCGGCCCGTACTGCCCCGGGGTGGGGCCCTGGTCGTACCAGCCGGCCTCCTGCGC
The DNA here is from genome assembly GCF_040675055.1 of Micromonospora sp. NPDC049662. NCBI lineage: Bacteria > Bacillati > Actinomycetota > Actinomycetes > Micromonosporales > Micromonosporaceae > Micromonospora > Micromonospora sp. NPDC049662. The sequence goes on along the minus strand of NZ_JBFAOC010000042.1, from coordinate 1,056 downwards.
GCGGGCCACGTCGGGCACGGCGATGGTGCCGTCCGGGGCGATGCCCACGTCGTGCAGCGGCGCCCGCAGGTCGATCGTGTCGATGGCGAGGGCGGTCGGTGGGCTGGCCGGCAGCACCGGGAACTTCTTCGGCGGCGGCCGCAGGCCCGCGCTGATCCGGTCCGGCAGCAGACTCACCCCGGTCACCCGTTCGACGCCGAGCATCGCCACGATCAGCACCATCAGCGTGGCGATGACCAGGACCGGCACCCCCGGACCGGTACCGCCCAGCCGACGCCGGGCCAACGGTGACCCGCCGGGACGGCGCGGCGGCAGCGGCCGCGCGTCCGGGTCGGTGGTGGCGACACTGGCGGAGACCGCCTGCCCGGCGACCCGCCGCAGCCGGCCCGAGGCCCGGGCCACCAGCCGGCCGGCGGCGCGCAGCGTCCTCGCGGCCCGGACGCGGGCCGTACGGTCCGACCGCGCGGAGCGGGCAGGGCCATCCGGCCGCGTACGCGCGGAGCGGGCAGGGCCATCCGGCCGCGTACGCGCGGATCTGCGGGTCATGGCAGCTCCGGGTCAGGAGCCGGCTCCGGGCCGACGCCGGCCGCCCATCATGCCGAGCGCGACCGCGGCGGCCACCAGTGCCACGCCGCCGAGGACCAGGACCGAGCCGGTTCCCCGGCCGCCGGCGGTCCCGCCGCCCCCGGTCGCCGGCCCCTTGCTGGGCGAGGCCATGTTGAGCACGGTCAGCATCGTCTGCGCGGTCTGGTTGTTCTGGCAGCGCAGGTCGACCTGGTAGTCACCGGGCTCCTTGTTGCCCGGAACGGTGACCTCTCCCTTGAGGAAGCCGTTGTCCGGCCTGAGCATGACGTGCCCGAACGCGTCGGAGCGTACGTTCGCCTGCCGATCGTTGTTGTTGTCGCAGCTCGCGCGGATCGTGACCCGGCTGCCCGCCGGGACGCTGTTCGGTGTCACTTCGACGAAGGTGTTCTCGCCCGCGTGGGCCGGCGCGACCGACAGCAGGACGATCGCCCCGATGAGTCCGACCAGTGTCAGAGCGGACGAGAGCGCGCG
>NZ_JBFAOC010000041.1:0-56214 GCF_040675055.1 Micromonospora sp. NPDC049662 | reverse complement strand
ACCCCGGGGGGGCGGACAACTCCTGCTCCGGCCGGGGAGCGGGCACCGGGATGCGGCGCCCGCCACTCGCGTCACGGACGGGGTAGGCGCATCGCCATGGTGGGAGCCTCGGCCATTACCGAGGTGGGGGTGAACGGGGCGCCGGTGGGCAACTCCTCGGCGCGGCCGATCTGCACGCCGGGGTACAGCTCGATCATGTCGTTCTCGCCGAGGACCCGGGACTGCTGCGGGGCCAGCGGAATCCGGTCCGACTCGGCCATCGAGCCGGCCGGTCGGATGCCCGAGCCGTTGGTGCTGATGTCGGTCACGATGACCTCGCCGACCCGCAGCTCGAAGTGGACGTGACCACGGCTGATCCACCGCCGGGCCTCGTCGTTGAGCCACTGCCCGAGCATGATCCCGCCCTCCTGCTCGGGTGCCCGGCCGGCCACCACCGGCTGCTCCTCACTGAGCACGAACCGCCGCCGGACCAGGCCGCCGACGCGCACCGCGAGCACCTCCGTACGCGGACGCGGGCCCACGTCACCGAGCCGCGCGCCGTGTCGGGGGCAGGTCGGTACGCCGTTGCGCAGCGAGGGCGGCGGCTGCGCGGCCGGACTACGGTCGGCGCCGCCGGCGAGGTCGGCGAACGCGCCACCCCCACCACCGCCGCCGAACAGCGCGCACCCCGACTCCGGGCACCGCCACTGGCGGGCCAGCAGCTTCGCACCGGTGGGCGAGCGCTTGCCAGCGACCGGGGCGTGCCCGCCGCCGACGTGCGCGATGAACACCGGACCACCCGCGCCCGGCACCGGGGCGACCACCCGACCGGGCTGCTCGACCAGCCACGGGAACCGCCCACGCAGCCCGTCGAAACGGACCCGGGTGAGCACCGGCACGCCCAGCAGGTCGGCCACCTCCAGCATCCGGTCACCGGGATTGTCGAGCACCTCGACCAGCCCGTCGTCCGCCCAGCGGCGGACCACCATCCGCTCGTTGGAGGTCAGGTCGGCGTCGGAGAGCAGCGCGCGATGCACCACCGCGTACACCTGGACGCTGTCCTCCTCCAACTCGCGGGAGAGCGCGTCGATGACCATGCCGAGGCGCAGCAGGCTCGCCGGCCGACCGCCGTCGATGTCCTGGTAGCGAATGATCTCGGCCAGGTCGAGCACCGCCCGGACCAGCGACGGGTCGGTGCAGACCCGCCCCTCGATGGCGTCCAGCACCTTGCTGATCTCAAATCTCATGCCGCGCTCCGGACGATGTCGTCAATCCGCCTGGCCAGCTCGATGTCCCGGTGGGTGACCCCGCCGGCCGAGTGCGTGACACAGCGGAAGGTCAGGGTCCGCCATCGGATGTCGATGTCGGGATGGTGGTCGATCTCCTCGGCCACCGCCGCCACCCGGTCCACCACCGCGATGGCGTCCGGGAAACTGCCGAGCTGGACGGTACGGCCGATACCGGTCGGGTCGCCCGACCAGTCGGACAACCCGCCCAGCTCTCTCCGCACCGCGTCCGCGGTGAGCAGGTCTGCCATGACCAGACCCTACCGGTGGCGCACCCGCCGCGTCCGACGCGCCACCGGTGGACGGCACAGCGGGACGCGTCAGCCGCGCAACGGCCGGCCCACCTCGTGCAGGTGAGCGAGCGCCTGCCGGTACGACTCGACCAGACCCGTTTCCGCGTACGAGATGCCCTGCTCGGCACAGTAGGCGCGCACGATCGGCTGCGCCCGGCGCAGGTTGGCCCGGGGCATGTTCGGGAACAGGTGATGCTCGATCTGGTAGTTGAGCCCGCCCAGCGCGGTGTCGACCAGCCGGCTGCCCCGCACGTTGCGCGAGGTCAGCACCTGCTTGCGGAGGAAGTCCAACTCGTCCTCGGCGGTCGGCATCGGCATGCCCTTGTGGTTCGGCGCGAACGCGCAGCCCATGTAGAGGCCCCACAGCGCCTGGTGCACGGCGGCGAAGAGCAGCGCCTTGCCCGGCGACATGACCGCCAGCAGCAGCGCCACGTAGCCGACGGTGTGTGCCACGAGCAGCGCCGCCTCGGCCGCGCGGTGCCGCATCGGGGTGGCGTACCGGCCGTCCGGCCCCCGGCCGACGATCGCCCGGATGCTCGCCGCGTGCAGGTTCAGACCCTCCAACAGCAGCATCGGAAAGAACAGGTACGCCTGCCGTCGCGCCAGCCACCGACCGAACCCTCGCGTACCCAGTGCCTGCTCGTACGTCCACACCAGGGCGCCCGCCCCGACGTCCGGGTCCTCGTCCTCGTGGTTCGGGTTGGCGTGGTGCCGGTTGTGCTTGTCGACCCACCAGCCGTAGCTGAGCCCGACCGCCGCGTTGCCGGCGACCAACCCGACCAGCTCGCTGGGAAGGCGACGACGGAACATCTGGCGGTGTCCCGCGTCGTGGCCCAGGAACGCGACCTGGGTGGTGGCGACCGCCAGCACGACGGCCAGCGCCACCTGCCACCAGGAGTCGCCGACGAGGACCACAGCGACCCAGCCGGCCACGAACGCGCCGAGGGTGAGCACGATCCGGGCGACGTACGAGGCGGGCCGCCGCTCCAGCAGACCGGCCTGACTGACCCGTCGGGACAACTGTGCGTAGTCACTACCCCGCCGTCGTGCGGGCCGTTCCGCCACCGCTCCGAGCGCCATCGCTGCTCCCCGCTTCATGTGGATCGGACCGGACGGTCCGGGCTCACCGTCAACCCTGCCCAAAAAAGTTGCGCTGAGTAACCCTGGGAACCCCCGTACGGGGGGTAGGGCGAGCCCTACCCCCCGACCTCGACTCAGCCCAGCCGGGCCACCACGGCGCGCAGTCGGGCCAGGTCACGCCGCCGCCGCTCGTAGCTCGCGGCCAACCCGATCAACGCCAACCCGCCGACGCCCAGGTAGATCCACCGGGGTAGCAGGTCCCAGCCACGGGCCAGCTCGTGCAGCGCCAGGGCCGCCAACACCACGCCCCCGACCAGCACCGGCGCCTGCCAGCGACGGCGGGCCCCGGCCAACACGATGCCCAGTGCCGCCGCTCCGAGCAGCAGCCGCCGCCACGGCTGCGGGTCCGGCCCGGCCAGCACCGACACCAGGCTCGGCACCAGCGCCGCGACCAGCCCCGGACCGAGCGCCGGCCAACTGGTCAGCCCCGGCCGGCTCCGCATCGCCAGCAGCCCCGCCCCGACGGCGAGCGCCGCCGCCGGCAGGGTGTACGCCTCCAGCACGGTCACCCCGCCCGCCGCCAGCAGCACCCACGCCCCGAGCAGCTCACTGCCGGCGGCGACGGCCGCGAACCGCCACCGTCGACCGGCCGGCTCGCCCTGCCGCAGCAGCCGCAGCGCCACGGCCACCCCCCACAGCACGCAGACGGTCGCGAGATGCCGGGCCGACTCGACGGCGAGCACCGCCGCCACCAGCGCCACCGCCTGCGCGGCGGCATCCAGCACCCGGCCGACGACCAGCCGCCGGCCGCTCGCGGCGGCAACGGCGAGGACCAGCACGGCCACCCCCAGCAGCGGGTACGCCGCCGCCCGCACCGGCAGCCCGCCGGCGAGCGTCGCCGACACCGCCAACGCGCACGCCGCCCCCACCGCCGCGACGCTGCCGGCGACGCGTACCCCGGCCAGCCGCGCCCCGACGCCGATGACCACGGCGGCCACGACGAGCGTGCCCTCGGCCACGAGCGTGCCGGACCGGGTGGCCAGGAACCCCGTCACTCCGGACACGGCCAGCACCGCCCCCGTCGGTGCGACGAGCGACGCGAGCGCCCACCGGGGCGTCAGCAGCGCGGCGAGCAGCAGCGCGGACACCCCGGCGAGCAGGGTGGCCGCCGGCAGCACCGGCCAGGGCGCGCCCACCGCGACGAGCAGCACCGGCAGCGCGGCACCGGCGAACGGCACGGCCGCCAGCACGGGTGGGCGTACCCGCCAACCGGCCAGCACCGCCGCCACCGCCAGCGTGCCGAGCGCCAGCCCCGCGGGGAGCAGCCCACGGTCGGCGACGACGGTCGGCGCGCCGGACCAGACCGGCCCGGGGATGCCGTACGGCGTGAACAGCGCCCCCCACACCGCCGGCAACGCGGCCAGCGCCGCGACCCCCGCCAGCACCGCACCCGCCGCCACCAGCACACCCGACGCGCCGACCATCGACGGCCCCCCGACCGCCGGCTGTTCCCCCGGCCCGGCCGGCTCGTCACCGGTCGCCGACAGGCCGCCCCAACGGGCGACGAGCACGACGCCGAGCGCCGCCAGCGCGGCGTACAACGTCACCGGCTCGTCCCCCGCCGCCAGCAGCGGCGCGACCCCGGCCGCCAGCGCGGCGACCACCGAGCCCGGCACCGCGTACCCGATGAGGTCGGTCCGGCGGCGACGCACCGCGAGCACCGCGACCAGCGAGAGCCCGGCGGCGGCCAGGGCCGCGCGGGCCTGCCACCACGGCGGCGAGCCGGCCGCGAACACCGCCGTCGCGGCGACGCCGGGCAGCGCGAGCTGCGCGACCAGCACACCCACACCCGCCACCCGGCGGTACGCCCCGACCCCCCGCCGCGACGCCACCGCCACCCCGAGCACCCCGGCGGTGCCCAACGCCACCGCCACGCCGACCGGATCGGCAAGCGCCACCAGCAGCGCGTGCCCGAGCAGGACCGCGCCGCCGGACGCCCAGCCGAGCAGAATCGCCGGTCGGGTCGCCGGACGGGCGAGCACGGCGAGCAGCAGCATGGACGCACCCACCAGGTCCACGGCCACCACCGTCGCCCACGACGCCGTCCAGCCGGCCGGAACGGCGAGCAGCACCGCCACCGCGCCGGCCGAGGCGAGCACCGCCCACAGGCGTCGAGGCAGCAGCGACACGGTCGCGGCCAGCGCCAGTGCCACGGCGGGCGCCAGCTGCCACCCCCAACTCAGGTCCGGCCCCCCACCGGCCCCGTGCCACGGTGGCAGCGACCGGGCGGCGGCGGCCACCGCCAACGCGCCGGTGATCAGCACCGTGATCTGCGCCGTGCCGGCGGCGACCAGCAGCGCGCCGGCACGCGGCCCGGCACGCCAACCGGTGGGCAGCAACCGCACCACCCCCGCCAGGACGAGCGCCACCGCCGACGCCGCGAGCAGCAGCAGCGACGGACGCAGCTCGCCCACCGGGCGCAGCAGCGCGGCGGCGAGCACCGGAACCAGCAGCCCCGCGGTCACCGCCCGCAGCGCCGCGCCGCCGACCAGCCACGCCGCGCCGACCCCCGTCACCGCGACCAGCAGCAACGGCGCCCCGGCCAGCAGCGGCGTACCGGCCGCCCGCCCCAGCAGCAACGGCACCAGCGCACCCGCGGCGGCGGCGACCAGCGCGCCGACGTGACCCACCCCGGCGAGCACCCGACCGGCGAGCCGGCCGCCCGCCACCCCGTCGCGCAGCGCGACCAGCACCCCCAGGTCGAGCAGGGCCACCCCGAGCAACACCAGCGCCCAGCCGTCCGCGCCGACCTCGGCCTCCACCGCGAGCAGCGGCAGCACCGGCTGGGCCGCCACCAGCGCGGTGAACCAGGGCCCGGCCAACCCGCTGAGCCGCCCGTACGCGACGGCGACCACCGCGCTGACCCCCCCGACCAGCGCGGCGTACCGGGTGCCCGGCCAAGCGGACACCCCGGCCAGGTCCACCGACCAGGCGGCGTACCCGTCGAGCAACACCAGCAGCAGGCCCACCGCGGCGAACGTCTCCGCCGTCCCCCGTAGACCCCGCCGGACCACCAGCAGCGGGACGGCCAGGACCAGGGCCGTGACCGCCGCCAGGATCAACGCCCGGCCACCGACCCCCACAGCCGCCCAGGCCACCGCCGTGAAGACCACCGCCGCCGTGCCGAGCAGCAGTCCACCCAGGACGAACAGCAGCCCCTGGACGGTCCGCGTCGAGGTCTCCGCCACACCGGGTGCCGGCGTACCCACCGCTGGCGTCGACGCGGCGAGCGGCGTCGCCGGCACGACCGGAGTCCCCGCCGCCCGCTGTGCCCGCACGACGGCAGCCAGCTCGGCACGCCGCCGCGAGGTCGCCGCCAGCAGGCCCGCCAACTCGGCGTACGTCCGGCGGGCCCGCTCAACCTCGGGTTCGAGCCGAGCCACCTCCCGGCCGAGTCGGACCACCTCGGCCGCCGTCGGGTCCGGTGGGCGGTGGCAACCGGCGCAACCGGCGCTCAGGTCGGCCGGGCCGCCGCAGGCGGGGCAGGGATAGCGGGTGTCGTCCACCCGGTCATCATCGACAAGCCGGTGGGGTACGGCCCAGAGTAGGCGTACCTAGGGGCGGGTGTGGTCGTGCACCCAGGCCGCGTAGGCGGGGTCCCCGCTCTCCACCCTGGACACGAGGATCTCCGGAACCTCGTACGGATGGCTGGCCCGGATCTGGTCCACCAGCGCGGCCAACCGGTCCGGCGCGGTCTTGAACAGCACGGACCACTCGGTGCTGGTCTCCACTCCGGAGCGCCACCAGTAGGTGCTGTCCACCTGACCGCCGACCTGGGCACAGGCGGCGAGCCGCCCGGCGACGGCCGCGGCCGCCAACACGTCCGCGACCGAACGCGCATCCACCACCGTCGTCACCACGCAGATCTGCTCCACGAGCGCACCCTACGCGGAGACCTCACGGTTGGCGGCGATCCACGTGTCGATCTGCGCCCACCAGTCGAAGAGCCAGTCGATGCGCTGCTGCCGCCCGGTCGGCACCTCCTCCGGCGGCACCGACCAGAACCGCATCACGATCCGCTTGTCCATGGGCAGTTCCCGCCACACGTCGCCGATGCTGACCAGCTGGTCCAGGCCGGTGTGGGCGACGAAGATGACCCCGGCGTCCGGTGCGGCGTCCAACGCGGCGAGCACCCCACCGGGCTGCGGGGCGAGCACGTGGCGCATGCGTTCGGCACGCCTCGCCATGCGTTCCATACCGAGCGAGCGGAGCCGGGCGATGGCGCGCAGTCGCCGCCTCGGGGTGAAGTTGCCGCCCTCGGGGAAGATCACGAAGGCGTCGTTGTCGTCCAGGCCGGTGGCCAGGTGCCCGACCTGGCGTACGGTCTCCTCGCCACGCTCCGCCGTGGGCGCGATGAACCGGTTGGGCAACCTGTTGAGCAGCACGTCGATCGCCGGGTCCCACTGGAGGCTGTCCTTGAGGACGATCCGCGGCTCCCGCTTGAACCAGTTGACCAGCCCGTGGATCAGGATGAACGAGTCGCCCGGCCCGGCGTGCCGGCACAGCACCAGCTCGGGCCGCCCGGGCAGGGCAGTGTCCGGGTCGGTGCCGACCACGTCGATGCTCAGCCGCAGCGACCAGCGGGCCTGCCAGAACAGCACCCGCAGGAACCAGCCGGCCAGCACGTAGTGCGCGCGCTGGAAGGCCGGCGACCGGCTGCGCCAACCGAAGCCCGAGGCGAGCCAGAGGACGAACAGGGCGAGCAGCGCGGCGGCGTCCCAGACCAGGTAGACACAGCCGATCCAGAGCAGTCGCAACGGACGCAGCCGGCCCGGGACCAGCGGTGAGGCAGCCGCGGCCAGCAGCGCCCAGACCGGCAGCGTGGTCACCACGACCACCGCGAGCAGCACCACGCCGGGAGCGATCAGCAGCCGCCGCAACCACCTGGGAGGAAGCGGCATCAGCGTTCCACGTGAGTGGCGAGGTAGCGGCGGGAAGCGGTGTACGCCCGGCTGATCCGGCGGCCCACCGCCGCCATGTCCCGGTACGCCCACGGCGTGTCGTCGCGCGGATTCAGCCCACCGGTCGGGAGGACGTGCACCTCCACCCCCTCGGGCAGCGCGGCCATCTCCCGGAAGAAACGGTGCCGGCGGGAGATCTCGAACGCCACCTGCGCGATCTCCCACGGCCGCCGGGGCGGCGTCAGCTCCCGTTCGATCCGGCCCACCTGAAGGACGAAGACCTGACTCGCGCCCGCGGCCACCGCCTCGCCGATCGGGATCGAGTTGACGATGCCGCCGTCGATGTAGTGCGCGCCGTCGATCTCCGTGGGCGGGAGCAGGCCCGGCACCGACGCCGACGCCAACACCGCCGGAACGACCGGGCCGCTGGTGAACCAGTGCTCGGCGGCCCGCTCGATGTGGGCGGCGCAGCAGCGGAACGGCACCCGCAGGTCGGCGAAGGTGGTGTCCACGCCCAGCTCGGATTCGAGCAGCCGGCGCAGCGGCCGGGGCGAGTGCAGATGGGTACGGGCGGCGAAGCGGCGCAGTTGTCGGGCGACCGAGTCGCCGTACACCTCGCTGGCCTCGGGTGACGCCCAGAGCCGGACCAGCCGGTCGGTCACCGCCTCGGACGGGTCGGCGGCGACCAGCGCGCCGTTGACCGCGCCGATCGACGTGCCGAGCACCATGTCGGGCTGGATGCCGGCGCGGAACAGCGCGCGCAGCATGCCCACCTCGACGGCGCCGAGCACCCCGCCGCCGCCGAGTACGAACGCCACCGGTCCCGGAGCCATGTCCTCATCCTGGCACGGGCCCGCCGCCCACCCACGGCCCGCCGCCAGCGGACGGTCGGCGCACCCCAGCCACCGTCCGCCGACGATCCGTACCGTCGGCGTTGACAGGGTGGACACATTCGCGCAACCTGATACCGCTCCCACCCCGAGGGCAGGTGCGATCCGTGAAGGCAGCATTGCATCCGGGCCGCTTGCTGGCCCGCAGGTACCGACTCATCGACCAGATCGGTGCCGGCGGCATGTCGGTCATCTGGCGCGCGCGGGACGAGGTGCTCGACCGCTTCGTGGCGCTCAAGGTGCTCGCCGCCTCGCTGGCCGCCGACGCGCGGTTCCGCGACATGGTGCGGGAGGAGGCGCGCGCCGCCGCCCAGTTGGTGCACCCGCACGTGACGTCGGTGCACGACTACGGCGAGACGGTCGACCCGGACGGCTCCATCACCTCGTTCGTCGTGATGGAGCTGCTCAGCGGCGAGGAGCTGGAGCTACGGCTCACCGAGGGGCCGCTGCCATGGCCCGAGGCCGTCGAGGTGGGGGCCCAGGTCGCGGATGCGCTGGCCGCCGCGCACCGGCTGGGCATCGTGCACCGGGACATCACCCCGGCCAACGTCATGATGACGGCGATGGGGGTGAAGGTCCTCGACTTCGGCATCGCCACCCGGATCGGCGCACCGGACGAGGACGAGGACGGCGGCACCTTCGGCACCCCGGCGTACGTCGCCCCGGAACGCCTCGACGGCGCGCCCGCCCAGCCGGCCACCGACGTCTACTCGCTCGGCGTCCTGCTGTACGAGGCGTTGACCGGGCGGGTGCCGTACCCGGCGGACACCTGGGAACAGCTCAGCGCCGCGCTCGCCGGCGGCCCCGCGCCGACGCTGGCCGGCGTGCCGGAGCTGCCCACCGAGGTCGCCCGGATCTGCCTGCGCAGCCTCGCCCGCGACCCGGCCGACCGGCCGACGGCCCGGCAGGTCGCCACCGTGCTGCGCGGGCACCTGCTGACGCCCGAACCGCCGACCGCCACGATCGCGGTGCCGGTTCCGACCCTGTCGGGTTCGTTGCCGCAGCCGGCCGTTGCTCCGGCCGCGCGGGCGGGCGTCGTGACGGTGGTACGCGCCGACGACGTGGCCCGGCCGCTGACCTCGCCCGGCGACGGTACCGGCCGGTCGTTCCGACGTCCGGCGCTGCTCCTGATCCCGGTGGTCCTGGCCGTCGCCGTGGCGCTGGCCGGGGTGGCCCTGCTCCCCGACGACCAGCCGCGTCGTCAGGTCCAGCCCACGGCCGGCCCGACGACGCCCGCGACCAGCGAGCCGCCGACCGATCCGCCCGCCACCCAACCGCTCCAACCGGCGCCGGCGAAATCGTCGGCGCCGCCCAGCGTCGCGTCCACCGCCGGGCCGGGCACCCTCGCCGAAGCTGGCCTCCGCGTCAACGGGCTTGTCGACGCCGGGGTGCGCGACGGGGAGATCCGTAGCGATGTCGGCCTCGACCTGCGCCAGTCGCTGGGCAACCTGCTCGTCGCCGTCAGCTCCGGCCGGGACGAGCTGGCACCATCGGTGGCGCGGCTGCGGGCGAAGGTCGCCGTCCGGCTCGGCGAGGGAGCGATCAGCCCGGCGTACGCGCAGCGGCTCGACGCCGCGATCGCCGAACTGGGCGCGGCACGTGTCTGATCCGGGGCGAGGCGGTCAGCGCACCGCGACGGTGGCGGTGCGCCGCACGTCGGGCCGGCCGAGGGCGAAGCGCTGGTAGACCTCCTCGTAGCCGTACGCCATCCGCTCGACCGAGAAGTTCTCGGCGACGTGCGCCACGCAGTCGCGCGGGTCCAACCCTCGCGCGGCCAGCAGCGCGGCGGGCAACTCCTCAGGCCCTCGGCAGATCAGCCCGGTTCGTCCCGGTCGCACCAGTTCCGGCACCGCGCCCCGATCCAGCGCGACCACCGGCGTACCGGTCGCCATCGCCTCCAGCATCACCATCCCGAACGGCTCGTCCCACTGGATCGGCATGATCAGACAGCGGGCGTCGACGAGCATCCGCAGGGTCTCGGCACGGTCGGCGTTCAGGACGACTGTCACGTCCTCGTCGAGAAGCGGCTCGACGACCTGCTCGTAGTAGCGCCGCTCGGCCGGCTCGTTGCACTTGCCGGCCAGCAGCAGCGGTAGGCCCGCCTCCCGGCAGGCGCGGATGGCGACGTCCGGACCCTTGTCCGGGCTGAACCGGGCCAGCCACAGCACCGGCCCCGGGCCCGGCTCGGTCTTGCGCGGAAAGCCCCGCAGGTCCAGCGCGTTGTGCACGGTGCCGGCCCAGGGCAGGCCCGTGTTGAGTCGACGCTGAGCGTGCGAGATGGCCACCAGGGCGACGTTCTCGTCGGCGTCGCCGAGCACGTCGCCGTACTCCCCCACCGGGTTGCCGTGCACGGTCGCCACCGTCGGCACCGACCGACGGCCGGCCACCAGCGGGCCGATCGTGCTGTGGTCGTGGATCACGTCGAAATCGGCCGGCGTGATCAGGCGGTTCACCCGGGCCAGGTGCGCCAGCTCCGGCAGGGACTCGCCGAGTCGTTCGTACTGCACCTCCGCCACGGTGGAGACGAAACCGCTGGCGGCGGTGCCATGGTGATCGCCGGCGCCGAACAGCGTCAGCGCGTGACCGTGCGCGGTCAACGCGTCCACCAGGCCGGCCACCACCTGTTCCAGGCCTCCGTAGCCGGGCGGCGGCACGGACAGCCAGGGCGGGACCACCATCGCGATGCGCAACGACCGCTCCGGCGGGCGGTCGGCGGGCGGGTGGTTCACGGCCACGAGTCCTCCCCGTTGGTCCCCCGGTCGGCATGGTTCGCGGCGGGTTCCCCCCGCGACCACCGATAAACCGGACACGACGGACGCTCACCCGCCGACCAGGAGTTGGTCGTGCACGACCCGCACACCCGGCGTGGACCACGCCACCCGCTCCACCTGGTCCCGTTCCCACCACGAGCGGACCACCCCGGCGAGGACCAGCGTGTCACCGTCCACCTCCACCGTCACTCGTTCGCCGCCGAGCGTCCGCGCCAGCGCGCGCTGGACGTCCTGCCGGGTCCGCTCGTCCGGCGGCGGCGTCGACGGTCGCACCTCGACGAGGTTCGTGACACCCCGTACGCGTCCAGGCGGCGCAGCTCCCCCTCGGCGGCGCGGCGCTGCCAGCCGAACTCGACCTCGCCGCGCAGCATCAGCCAGCCGTTGGCCACGCTGACGTCCAGCCGCTCGGCGGGTACGAAACTGTCCCATTCGAGGGCGCGGGACGCCGCGAGGGCGATGTCACCGTCGGTACGCCCCGGCGTCCCCGGTAGCCGTACCTCGATCTCGTCGGCCACCGCGCGTACGCCCCGGACCCGCTGGGCGCACCGGGTGGCCGCCCAGCCACGGGCAGCGCCGTCGACGTACCCGGTGAGGGTGACCACCCCCCGGTCGACGGTCACCCCGATCTCGTTCGGCAGCACCTGCGGATCCCAGGCCAGCTCGGCCAGGACGTCCCGCTGGATCCGCTGGTCGTCCTCGACATCCACCGTGCTCATCGGCCCACCCCCGTACGCTCGCCGGCTCGCCCGCCGAGCCTTCCGGGCACACGGGTGACGGCGGTTCACCCGAACCGGGTGAACCGCCGTGGAAAAAGCGGCGGGTGACGGAGCCAACCCCCTTGGCTCCGCCACCCGCCGCCGGAGGGAGGCAGGTTCTGTGGTGTCGGTCAGGACGTCTCGGTGAGCGTCACCGTCGCGGTCTTCTCGGCCCCGTTGCGCTTGAAGTGCAGCTCGACCCGGTCGCCGACCTTGCCGGCCTGCACCGCGCCGACCAGGTCGTCGGAGTCGTTGATCGGCTTGTCGCCGAAGCGGGTGACCACGTCGCCCTGCTGGAGGCCGGCCTTCTCGGCGGGGCTGCCCGGGGTAACCGAGGCGACCAGCGCGCCGCCGCCCTCGGCCTGGTTGACGCCGACCCCGAGCGACGGGTGGCTGACCTTCTCGCCGCGCTGGAGCTTGCCCGCGACGTCCTTGGCCTTGTTGCTCGGGATGGCGAAGCCGACGCCGATGTTGCCGGTGCTCTGCCCGGAGGTGGCGATGGCGGTGTTGACGCCGATGACCTCACCCCGGGTGTTGACCAGCGCGCCACCGGAGTTGCCGGGGTTGATCGGCGCGTCGGTCTGCAGCAGCCCGGAGATCGAGCTGACGGCCTGGCCCTGCTGCCTCGGGTCCTGCTGCTGGCCCTCGCCGGCCCGGATGGTGCGGTCCCGGGCGCTGAGGATGCCGGCGGTCACCGAGCCCTGGAGGCCGAGCGGGCTACCCAGGGCGAGGACCTGGTCGCCGACCTGCATGGCGTCGCTGTCGCCGAACTTTGCCGGTTTGAGGTCGCTCACCCCGTTGGCCTTGACCACGGCCAGGTCGGTCTTCGGGTCGGTGCCGACGATCTTCGCCTGGACGTTCCTGCCGTCGGCGAAGACGACCTGCACGGTGTCCCCGCTCGCGGAGGCGACCACGTGGTTGTTGGTGAGCACGTAGCCGTCGGCGGTGAGCACCACGCCGGAGCCCTCACCGCTGTCGGTGGCGATGGAGACGACGCTGTCCTGTACGGCGGCGGCGATCTTCGGCAGGTCCGCGCTGTTGAGCACCGGCGCTGCCGTGTAGGTGCGGGTGACGCCGCCACGGTCGCCGTCGAGGGCGAGCGCGAGCGCCCCACCGGCCACGCCGGAGCCGAGCATCAGGGCGAACACCGCGACGCCGGCGCCGGCGAACTTGGCGATCCGGCCCGGTCGGGGCCCGGAACCGGGCGGCGTGGCCTGCGGACCCCAGGGCGGCACGGGCTGTCCGGGGTGCTGCGCGTGCTGTCCCGGGTGCTGCGGGTGCTGTCCGGGGTGCTGCGGGTAGGTCCCGCCCGGCTGGCCCCCGCCGGCCCAGCCGGACTGCTGGCCCGCGTACCAGGGGGCACCCGGGTAGCGACCGTCGGACGGCTGCGGGTAGCCGTGCTGGCCGGGCGTCGGGTGGCCGGAGACCGGGTACGGCGGCGCGGACGCGCCGGCGGTCGGCGGCTCGTACCCGGTGGGCTGGCCGGCAGCCGGCTGGTACCCGGCGGTCGGCGGCTCGTACCCGGCGGGCTGCGCGGCGGTCGGTGGCTCGTACCCGGCGGGCTGCGTGCCGGTCGGTGGCTCGTACCCGGCGGGCTGCGTGCCGGTCGGTGGCTCGTACCCGGCGGGCTGGCCGACGGGCGCGACGGGCGCGGTCGGCGCGTCGTCGGCGGCCGGCATGGCGGCGGTCGGCGTCGCGTCCCCGTGGGTCGCAAGGGAGGTGGTCGGAGAGTCGGACTGCGCGCGCTCGTCGCGCGGCAGCTCGGCGGTGGGGTGCGACGGCTCGGCGTCGGTGGGGGCCGGCCGGCGCTGCGGGTCGGACTCGAACTCGGTCATGCCCCTACCTTCTCCCCCGGCACTGCGATCAAGCTGGAACCGTCCTGGAAGTTGGCTGAAAGTCACTCGCCGCTCTCCTCGGTCGACGGCAGCAGCGGCAGCCGGACCCGGAAGGTCGCGCCACCACCCGGCGTCTCCACCACCTCGACCGAACCGTGGTGGGCGGTCACCAGGGCCGCCACGATGGCCAGGCCGAGGCCCGTACCGGTGTTGCCGTCGGCGCGTCGGGTCCGCGCCGCGTCGGCGCGGTAGAACCGCTCGAACACCCGCTCCGCCTGCTCCCGGGAGAGCCCCGGGCCGGTGTCCGCCACCTCGATGACGGCGAGGTTGCCCGTCTCGGCGCGCAGTCGCAGGCGGATCTCGGCGTCCGGTGGGGTGTGGGTGAGGGCGTTGGTGACGAGGTTGCCGATGACCTGGCGCAGGCGCGCGTCGTCGGCGAAGACGACGAGCGGACCCGATCCGGGCTCGATGTCCAGGTCGATCCGCCGGTCCGGGGCCATCGCGCGGGCCGCCTGCACCGCGTCGGAGGCGAGCACCGGCAGCTCCACCGGGGCCAGCGAGAGCGGGCGTTCCCGGTCCAACCGGGCCAGCAGCAGCAGGTCCTCCACCAGCAGACCCATCCGGGCCGCCTCGTCCTCGATCCGGCGCAGCAGGCCGGCGGTCTGCTCCGGCGCGCGGGCCGCGCCCTGCCGGTACAGCTCGGCGAAGCCGCGGATGGTGGTCAGCGGGGTCCGCAGCTCATGCGAGGCGTCCGCCACGAACTGCCGCATCCGCTCCTCGGAGCGCCGGGCCCGCGCCTCGGACGTCTGGGCGGCGGCGGCGGCGTCCCGGGCACTGCTCTCCGCCGAACGGGCGGCCGTCTCGGACGCCGCGCGAGCGGTGAACGCCGCCTCGATCTGGGTGAGCATCGCGTTCAAAGCGCGGGACAACCGCCCCAGCTCGGAGGTGGGATGCTCCTGGCCCTGTTCGGGGTCGGGCACCCGGCGGCTGAGGTCGCCACCGGCGATGGCGGCGGCGGTCTGTTCGATCTCGACGAGAGGCTTGAGGCTGGTCCGGACGATCGCCGCGCCGACCGACGCCAGCATGATCAGCACCGCGCCACCGACCAGCAGGTCGATCCAGACGAGCTGCTTCACCGCCCGGTCCACGTCGGTCAGCGGCTGACCCACGGCCAGCACCGAGCCGTCCGGCTGGGGAGCGTAGTACACCCGCCAGCGGGTGTAGCCGTTGTGGGCCAGGACGGTCTGCGGCTCGCCCTCCGCCGCCTCGAAACCCGCGCGGCTGGTGGGGAACGCGGGCAGTTGGTCGGGGCCGTAGCTGAGACGGTCGTATTTGGGCTGGTACACCTGCTGCTCGTCGGCCACGATGACGACGTAGTCGCTGGGCAGCATCGCGCCGACCTCACCGCTGCGCAGCTTCGGGAGCAACTGGCCGAGGCCCTGGGCGGTCGACCTCACCTGCCCGTCGACCTGGCCCTGGAGGTAGTTGCGCAGGAAGTAGGCGGTCAGCGAGCTGATCACCAGCAGCGCGACGGCGACCAGCGTGAGCACCGAGGTGACCAGCTTGAGCCGCAGCGGCACGCCGCGGACCCGCACCTTCGCCTGGTGGACCGGGTTCACGCCGCCGGCTTGCGCAGCACGTACCCCACGCCGCGGAGGGTGTGGATCAGCCGGGGCTGCCCGGTGTCCACCTTGCGCCGCAGGTAGGAGATGTAGGACTCGACGATGTTGTCGTCGCCCCGGAAGTCGTAGTTCCAGACGTGGTCGAGGATCTGCGCCTTGGACAGCACCCGGTTGGCGTTGAGCATCAGGTAGCGCAGCAGCTTGAACTCGGTCGGCGAGAGCTGCACCCGCTGCCCGGCGCGGTGCACCTCGTGGGTCTCCTCGTCCAGCTCCAGATCGGCGAAGGTGAGCCGGGACGGGGTCTGCTCGCCGGTGGAGGTGCGACGCAGCACGGCGCGGATCCGGGCGGTCAACTCCTCCAGGCTGAACGGCTTGGTGACGTAGTCGTCGCCGCCCAGGGTGAGCCCGCGGATCTTGTCGTCGGTGGCGTCCCGCGCGGTCAGGAAGACCACCGGGGTACGCGTACCGCCCTCGCGCAGCATCCGGATGACCTCGAAGCCGTCGAGGTCGGGCAGCATCACGTCGAGCACGACGAGGTCGGGCCGGTGGTCCTTGGCGGCGTTGAGGGCCGCGCTGCCGCTGGTCGCGGTTGCCACGTCGAAGCCCGCGAAGCGCAGGCTCGCGGAGAGCAGTTCGAGGATGTTGGGGTCGTCCTCGACGACGAGAAGTCGCGCCTCGGTCTGGGTAGCGGCCATGGGCCCAATCATCGGTGAACTCACTGCGCCGGCGCTGGACGCTTGCTGGAAAAATCCTGTGAGTCGCCGAACGGTCAGCGCAGCAGCCGCCGCAGCCCGTCCAGGGCCCCGTCGAGCAGCCGGATCGCCGTGCGCAGTTGAGTGTCGCTGAACTGCCGCCCGCGCGCCAGGCGGCTCACCTCACCGGTGAACGAGGCCAGCCGCTCGTCGAACTCGTCGAGCAGGGCGGCGCGTGGCGCGTCGGACGGCGGCGGTCGGTGCGACGACGCGGAGGGTGCCCACCGCGCCCGCCGGGTCTGCCGGGTGGCCTCGCTCAGCTCCCGCTTGAGGTCACGCGTCGAGCCACGCACCTCGCTGCGGATCTCGCCGGCCAGGGTGGAGAGGTCCGCCACCGAGGCCGCGATGTCCGCCTCCAACGCGGCCAGCTCACCGGCACGTTGGCGCAGCTCGTCGAGGCCGGCGTCGGTGATGGCGTACGTCTTGCGCCCGCCGGCGGCGGTGTGGCTGACCAGCCCTTCGGCCTCCAACCGTTGCAGCCGGGGATAGATGGTGCCGGCGCTGGGCGCGTAGAGCCCGAGGAACCGGTCCTCCAGGAGGCGGATCAGCTCGTAGCCGTGCTTGGGACCGTCGTCCAGGAGCTTGAGCAGGTAGAGCCGGAGCCGTCCGTGGCTGAACACGGCGGTCACGGCAGCTCCTCGGAATCGTCGTCGACCGCTCGGGCGAGCAGGGCGATGCTGCCCGAGGTCGCGGAGGCCCAGAGCTTACCGTCACCGCTGCCGAGCACCCCCTCGCTGCTCGGCAGCGGATATGTCGAGCTGCGTACCTGCGGGAAACCGCTGGTGATCCGGCCGGCGGCGGTGTTCAGCCGGACGGAGAGGTCGCTGTCCTCGCGGACCCGGACGGTGATGCTGCCGGAGATCGTGGCGAGCCGGATGTCGCTGCGTCGGGGGTTGTCCAGGTCGCAGGTGATCGCGCCGGAGACGGTCTGCGCCCGCACCCGCTCGGCGGCGCTGTCGGCGAGGATCACCTCCCCGGAGACGGTCTCCAGGGTGAGATCACCGCGCACCCCGAGCGCCTCCACCGGCCCCGAGGTGAGCTTCGCGAAGGTGGTGCCGCGCAGCCCCATGAGAGTGATCTGGCCGGCGGCGAGGTCGACGGTGGTCTGCTTGCGCAGCCCGGAGACGACCACCGAGCCGGCGCCCAATCCCAGGTCGGCGAGGACGTCGGCCGGTACGGCAACCGAGACGTCCACCCGGGGGAAGCGGTGGATCGCCCGGAGGCCGCGCAGGAAGTTCGGCCAGCCCCAGTCGCGCTCCTGGCGGATGCTGAGGCGACCGTCGGAGTGGTCGATCAGGACGGGTCGACGGCCGACCTCGGTGATGTCGATCCGGGCCGGCCCGTCGGCGGCGACCACGTTGAGCCGTCCGCTGACGAGGCGGACGTCCAGCCGGGTGACCGGACCGTCCAGGGTGAGCCGCTGCGGCGTCTCGACCGTCCATCCGGCCATGGGTGTGCTCCTCTCGACGGCACGCCGTGGCGCGCCTCCCGAGAAGACAGTAACGCGATACATCGCGATACGACAAGACTGTCGCGAGACGTTGTCCGGCGGCGTCCGCCAAGACCCGCGCAGTTTCCCGGATGTTGCTGCCTCCGGCACACGGGAGGCAGCAACAACCCGGTTGTTGCGCGGATCTTGACCGGCGTTCCCCCGCGAGGGCACGCGGCGCGCGGGGGCCGGCCGGGACAGCGGGCGGGGGCGGGGTCGGGGGGTCGGGACAGCGGGCGGGGGCCGGTTCAGGCGGCCAGGTCCAGCTCCCGACCGGGGTTGGGCGTTGGCGCCGGGACCGCCGGGGTCGCCGTGGGCACCGGCCGCAGCCGGGTCCGCGCCGGGGCGGCCGCCACCAGGTGTACGGCCGACTCGGCGGCCCGGGCCAGCAACCGCCGGTCGGTGTCCTGCCCCGGATGCAGCGCGGCGGCGATCGTCACCGACACCACCAGGTGCCGGGCCGCGACCACCCGGGCCACCGAGCGCAGCAGGGTGTCCGCGCCGAGGAACGCGGCGACCGTGGTGCACGCCCCGGTGTCCGCGATCCGGTACCCGAGCCGCAGCGGCACCACCGGAGCGCCCGCGTCGATCGCCGCCTGGAACATGGCCGGACGGAAGCCGCCCCCGGGGCGACACTCGGCCGCGCCGTTCCCGGCACACCAGGTCGTACCCTCGGGAAAGACCGCGACCGACCGACCGGCGCGCAGCGTGTCGGCGAGCCGGCGCACGGTGGCCGGCAGCGCGCGCGGGCGCGACCGGTCCACGAAGACGGTGCCCGCGGCGGCGGCCAGCAGCCCGACCACCGGCCATGACCGGATCTCCCGCTTCGCCACCATCCGGGTGGGCGCGACCGCCAGCACGGCGAGGATGTCCAGCCAGGACACGTGGTTGGCGACCAGCAGCGCGCGCCGCCGGGGCAGCCGCCCCTTGATCACCAGCCGGACGCCGAAGGCGCGCACCGTGCCACGGGCCCAGCCACGCAGCAGGGCCTGCCGCTCCGGCGCTGGCAGCACGGGCAGCAGCACCACCACGCCCACCCCGGCCAACAGCATGACTCCCGCCCCGACCAGCCGGAGCACCCGGCGGGCCACCGACACCGTGGGCACCTCGCCGGTCGCCGGTAGGCACTCGTCGTCGCAGCCCGACGAGGGCCGCCACAGGTCCTGCGCCGCGACGCTCACCGCTCGTCTCCGCCGAGGAAGTGCCGCAGGTAGCGCGGGTTCATCCGGTCGAGGGAGAAGAGCACGTAGAAGTCGGCGCACCCGAAGTCGGGGTCGTACGACGGCTCACCGCAGATCCACGCGCCGAGTCGCAGGTAACCGCGCAGCAGCGGCGGGACCGCCACCCGAGCGCCCGGATCGGGGGCCGGGGCGGCCAGGGCGGCGGCCGGCTCGGCGAACCACGGACGCAGCGGCCGGACCCGCAGCGGCGGCGGCGACAGGTGCCGGGCCTGGGCCTGGGCCCACACCCCGGCGACGGTACGACCGCCGTCGTCGACCGGCACCGAGGCGCAGCCGCCGAGCCAGCGCGAGCCGCGCAGGTGCAGGTAGCGGGTGAGCCCCGCCCACATCAGGTTGATCACCGCGCCGGAGCGGTGGTCCGGGTGCACGCAGGACCGGCCCGTCTCGACGAGGTCGTCGCGCAGTGGGTCCAGCGCGGCGAGGTCGAACTCGCTCTCGGCGTACCGCCGGTCGGTACGCCCCGGCGGCAGCAGCCGGTACGTGCCGACCACCTGCCCGGTGCTGTCCTCCCGGACGATGAGGTGGTCGCAGTGGGCGTCGAAGGGGTCCACGTCCAACCCGGCCCGACCGGGTGCGAGGGTGGCGCCCAACTCGGTGGCGAACACCTCGTGGCGCAGGCGTTGCGCGGCCGCGACCTGGGTGGGGTCGTCGGCGATCAGCAGGGTGTATCCGCTGGTCGTCAGTGGCGTGCCAGCGACATGCAGAACGGCCATGGGATCTGTGTAAGGGCCCCGGGTGCCATCGGCGGGCACCGCTGGTGTCGGACGGGTGAACGCCGGCCGGCGGATGCCTGCGGGGTGCCTTCGTGCAAGGCTGCGGGACGGATCGGCGACGATGCCGGTCCACGCTTCACGGAGGTCACCCATGCGCGTCGAGTCCCGCTACAACGGGCCCACCGGCTCCGGCAACGGCGGGTGGAGCGCCGGCCTCTTCGCCACCGCGGCGGGGCCCGGACCGGTCGAGGTGACGCTGCGTCGCCCACCGCCGCTGGAGACGGAGCTGACCCTCGTCGACGGCGAGGTCCGGGACCCGGCCGGCGACCTGGTGGCCGAGGTCCGCCCGGCCGGTGTCGTGGACGCCGTCGTACCACCTGTCGACGCCGGGACGGCGGCGGAGGCGGCGACCCGCTACCCCGGGTTCGTCGCGCACCCGTACCCCCGGTGTTTCGTCTGTGGTCCGGGCCGGACCGACGGCTTGCGGATCTTCCCCGGACGACTGCCGGACGGCCGGACCGCCGCGCCGTTCCGCGCGCCCGAGCAGGTCGACGACGCCACCGTCTGGGCCGCGCTGGACTGCCCCGGCGGCTGGACGGTGCTCACGCCGGACCGCCCGTACCTGCTCGGCCGGATCGCCGCCGTGGTCGCGGCCCGGCCGGCGCCCGGCGACGAGTGCGTGGTGACCGGCGCGCTGATCGGTGTCGACGGCCGCAAGGCGCTGGTGCACACCAGCCTGTACGGCCCGGACGGCACGCTGCTCGGCGCTGCCCGCGCCACCTGGATCGCCCGCTGAGGCCCGTCGCCGTTCCGGGCGTCCTTCCCAAGGAGGACCACGCCGTAGGTACTCGGGCTGATTGACCTTGTTGCTCGGTACCGTCACGCTGTGCCACGGCGTACCTCGACGCCACACGGGAGGAGAACGATGACTGACGGGCAGCGAAGCCCCACCAGCGACGGTCAGATCGTGGTGTCCGGTCTGACAAAGCAGTACAAGAACGTGCGGGCGGTGAACAACCTGTCCTTCACCGTGGCACCGGGGCGGGTGACCGGCTTCCTCGGCCCGAACGGCGCCGGCAAGACCACCACGCTGCGCATGCTGCTGAACCTGGTCACGCCCACGGGCGGCACGGCCACCATCAGCGGCCACCGCTACGCCGACCTGACCGACCCGCTGCGGCACGTCGGCGCGATCCTGGAGGCGTCCAGCGCGCACAAGGGCCGCACCGGCATCAACCACCTGCGGGTGATCTGCGCGGCGGCCGGTCTGCCCCGCAGTCGGGCCGACGAGGTGCTGGAACTGGTCGGGCTGACCCCGGCCGCCAAGCGCAAGTTCAAGGGCTACTCGCTGGGCATGAAGCAGCGGCTCGGTATCGCCGCCGCGATGCTCGGCAACCCACGGGTGCTGATCCTCGACGAGCCGGCCAACGGCCTCGACCCGGAGGGCATCCGGTGGATGCGCGGGTTCCTCAAGAACCTCGCCCACGAGGGCCGTACGGTGCTGGTCTCCAGTCACCTGCTGTCCGAGATGCAGCTCCTCGCCGACGACGTGGTGATCATCGCGGCCGGGCAGCTCGTCCGGCAGGGGCCGGTCGAGCAGGTGCTCGGGTCGATGGCGCAGGGCGCCCAGGTCCGGGTCCGCACCCCGCAGGCCGAGGCGCTGACCACCGCGCTGAAGGCGCAGTCGGCCACCGTCACCACCGACGAGCACGGCGTGCTGCTGGTCTCCGGGGTGGACGCCCCGACGATCGGCCGGGCCGCCCTGGCCGCCGGCGTGGAACTGCACGAACTGTCCACCGAACGACCCGACCTGGAACGGGTCTTCCTGGAGCTGACGGCCGGAAAGGCGGGCATCCGATGAACCTGGTCCGATCCGAGCTGCTCAAGATCCGTACCACCAACACCTGGTGGATCTTCGCGCTGATCAGCCTGCCGCTGTGGGCGCTCACGCTGCTCATCAACTGGTTGCAGGCCGACGCCCTCACCAGCACCGACCCCGCCCAGGTGGGCGATCAGGCGGACCAGTTCGCCGCGGCGGCCACCCCGGACGCGCTCTCGTCGAACCTGTTCACCACCGGGCAGTTCTTCGGCCTGCTCATCGTCATGCTGCTCGGCATCATCGTGGTGACCAGCGAGTTCTTCCACCAGACGGTCACCACCACGTTCCTCACGAGCCCGCACCGCACCGCGGTGATGCTCGCCAAGTTGGTCGCGGCGGGGGTGCTGGCTCTGCTGTTCTGGCTGGTCACCACCGTGTTCAACCTGATCGCCGGGTCGGCCGTGCTGAGCGCGGTCGGGGTGGACGGGCAACTGGGTAACGACGCGGCCTGGCGGGCCATCGGGTTGAACCTGCTCGCGTACCTGCTCTGGGCGGTGTTCGGCGTCGGCATCGGCGTGCTGATCCGCAGCCAGATCGGCGCCACCGTGACCGGCATCCTGCTCTACCTGGGCGGCTCGATCGGCGCCATCTTCGTCATCGCCATCCTGGCGGATCGTTGGGGCGACTGGATCAACAACCTGCAACTGCTGGTGCCGTCGCTGGCGTCGTCGCTGATGGTCACCGGGGCGGACATCCCTGGCAACCCGCCGCGCTGGGCCGGCGCGGCCGTGCTGATCGGATACGCGGTGGTGACCGGTGTGGCCGGCTCCCTGCTGATCCGCCGGCGCGACATCTCCTAACCAAGGGTTCTCCCGAAGGAAGGGCCCCTTACTAACGCCTGGTGTCTAGTAAGGGGCCCTTCCTTTCACAATCGGGGGTGGTGGCGGCACGGCCGCACGGGCGTCAGCCGCCGGGGCAGCCCCGGCCACCGCTGATGGGTATGCACTGGGTGATCTGCGGGGCCGGCTCCTGGTCGTCGGGGACGTGCCCGATCAGGGCGCTGGTCGCCATGCCGCCCACCAGCGCGACCGCCACGTAGATCAGCGCCATCCCGCCGAACGCCCCGGCGAAGTGGCGACGCCACCGTTCGTCCCCGGCCAGCCCGGCCAGGAGCAGACCGATCACCGGAAGCACCGCGTTGAGCAGGAGCCCGGTCGTCAACAGGGCGTCGGTGGTGGCGCCGAAGGCCTTGGCTTCGGCGTACGTCGGCGTGTAGGGCGCAGAGACGCGGCGGATGAGCCCCACCATCAGCAGGAACGGCACCCCGTAGAGCCAGGCGAAGAAGAGCCCTCCGAGGCCGAGGCGCTTCATACCAGCCCCGCGAGGACGGCGCCGCAGAGCGTGAGGCTGACCACCGCGGCCAGGGTCCCGGCGATCACGGCCGACGGAACGAGCCGGGCGGCCAGCGCGGCCACCAGCGCCGTCACGAACATCACCCCGACGAATATCGGTGCTCCCCACACCAACGCGACGAACGCCAGCGACTCCCCCGGCGACAGACAACTGAACCAGGCCGCGCAGTCGCCGTCCGACGGCGTGCTCGGCACGCTCGTGGTGCCCACCGCCACAGCCGCGACGGTGGTGACGTACCAACCGGCCGCCACCCCCATGCTCCTGCCGTAGCGCCCCCGTACCCCGTGTCCATCCATGCGCCCGATCGTGGCGGAGGAGGGCCGGCTGAGACATCCGTCGGGATACTCAATCTCGCCGTACCAGCCGGCGACGATCGCCGCAGGGGTTGCCGAACTTCTGGCATGTTCTGTGAATCGGGCCACCCGACCGAGGCGGAAATGCCGGGGCGATCCGTACGGCGTAGCCTGGGAGTCGTCTGTCCGTTCTCCTTGATCGGCGTGACGGACACCGCGTGACACACAAACCCGCGTGAAAGAGGCGATTACCGGCCGTGTCGACCCAGCAGACTTCGCAGGAGAACCCACTGGCGGGTTTCGGCCCGAACGAGTGGATCGTCGAGGAGATGTACCAGCGTTACCTCGCCGACCCCACGAGCGTCGATTCAGCCTGGCACGACTTCTTCGCCGACTATCGACCAGCGCCCGGCGCCGCCACACCGCGCCCGACGGAGAGCGCTGGCAAGCCGGGCGCCGCCCCCGAGCCGGACGGCCAGCCGGAGGCCGCGGCCAAGGTGACCCAGCCCGCCACGAAGCCGGCCGCCGCCGCTCCGGCCAAGCCGGCCGCCGCCGCGCCCGCCCCGGCCAAGAGCGCCCCGGCGCCGGCGAAGGAGGCCCCGGCCAAGCCGGCCGCGAAGGCGCCCGCGCCGACCGCCGACGGCCCGCAGACCACGCCGCTACGGGGTGTCGCCGCGAAGATCGTCCAGAACATGGACGCCTCGCTGAGCGTGCCGACCGCGACCAGCGTGCGTGCGGTCCCGGCGAAGCTGCTGGTCGACAACCGGATCGTGATCAACAACCACCTCGCCCGGGGGCGGGGCGGCAAGGTCAGCTTCACCCACCTCGTCGGCTACGCGATGGTCCGCGCGCTGGTCGAGCACCCCGAGATGAACAACTCGTTCGCCGAGGCCAACGGCAAGCCGGCCGTGGTCCGCCCGGCGCACGTCAACCTCGGCATCGCCATCGACCTGGCCAAGCCGGACGGCACCCGCAACCTGGTGGTCCCCTCCATCAAGGGCTGCGAGCAGATGGACTTCCGGCAGTTCTGGCAGGCGTACGAGGACGTCGTCCGGCGGGCGCGGCGCAACGAGCTGACCATGGAGGACTACGCCGGCACCACGATCTCGCTGACCAACCCGGGCGGCATCGGCACCGTGCACTCGATGCCGCGGCTCATGCAGGGGCAGAGCGCGATCATCGGCGTCGGCGCGATGGAGTACCCGGCCCCCTACCAGGGCATGTCCGAGGCCACCCTCGCCGAGCTGGCGGTCAGCAAGGTCATCACGCTGACCAGCACGTACGACCACCGGATCATCCAGGGCGCGCAGTCCGGCGAGTTCCTCAAGGTGATGCACGAGCTGATCCTGGGCGAGCGCGGCTTCTACGACCAGATCTTCACCTCGCTGCGGATCCCGTACGAGCCGGTCCGCTGGATGCGGGACGTCGCCGTCAACTCCGAGGGTCAGATCAACAAGACCGCCCGGGTGCACGAGCTGATCCACGCGTACCGCGTGCGCGGTCACCTGATGGCCGACACCGACCCGCTCGAGTTCAAGATCCGCAAGCACCCCGACCTGGACGTTCTCCAGCACGGGCTGACCCTGTGGGACCTGGACCGCGAGTTCCCGGTCAACGGCTTCGCCGGCCGGCAGCGGATGAAGCTGCGCGAGATCCTCGGCGTGCTGCGTGACTCGTACTGCCGCCGGGTCGGCATCGAGTACATGCACATCCAGGACCCGGAGGAGCGGCGCTGGATCCAGGAGCGGATCGAGCGCAAGTACGAGAAGCCGTCCGCCGACGAGCAGAAGCACGTGCTCAACCGGCTCAACGCGGCCGAGGCGTTCGAGACCTTCCTGCAGACCAAGTACGTGGGCCAGAAGCGCTTCTCGCTGGAGGGCGGCGAGTCGTTGATCCCGCTGCTCGGCGAGGTGCTGGAGTCCTCCGCCGAGAACGGCCTGGACGAGGTCGTCATCGGCATGGCCCACCGGGGCCGCCTCAACGTGCTGGCCAACATCGTCGGCAAGCCGTACGAGAAGATCTTCTCGGAGTTCGAGGGCCACCTGGACCCGCGCTCCACGCAGGGCTCCGGCGACGTGAAGTACCACCTGGGCCAGAACGGCAAGTTCACCACCCCGGACGGCGAGCACGCGGTCAAGGTGTCGGTGGTGGCGAACCCGTCGCACCTGGAGGCCGTCGACCCGGTGCTGGAGGGCATCGTCCGGGCCAAGCAGGACCGGATCGACCTCAAGCTGGAGGGCTACACCGTGCTGCCGCTGGCGGTGCACGGTGACGCCGCGTTCGCCGGGCAGGGCGTGGTCGCCGAGACGCTCAACCTGTCGCAGCTGCGCGGTTACCGCACGGGCGGCACCGTGCACGTGGTGGTCAACAACCAGGTCGGCTTCACCACCGCCCCGGAGTACAGCCGGTCCAGCCTCTACAGCACCGATGTGGCCCGGATGATCCAGGCGCCGATCTTCCACGTCAACGGCGACGACCCGGAGGCCGTGGTCCGGGTGGCCCGGCTGGCCTTCGAGTACCGGCAGACGTTCAACAAGGACGTCGTGATCGACATGGTCTGCTACCGCCGGCGCGGCCACAACGAGGGCGACGACCCGTCGATGTCCAACCCTCAGATGTACAAGATCATCGACTCGAAGCGCTCGGTGCGCAAGCTCTACACCGAGGAGCTGATCGGTCGCGGCGACATCACCGTGGAGGACGCGGAGGAGCTGCTGCGCGACTACCAGGCCCAACTGGAGAAGGTCTTCAAGGCCACCCGGGACGCCGCCGCCGCGCCGCGCCAGCTCAACCGGCCGCGCCGCGAGGAGGAGCCGGAGCCGGCCGTCGACACCGCCACCGACGCCGCCGTCGTCAAGGCGATCGGCGAGGCGCACGTCAACCTGCCGGAGGGCTTCACCCCGCACAAGCGCATCCAGCAGCTGCTCGACCGGCGGGCCAAGATGTCCGTCGAGGGCAACATCGACTGGGGGTACGGCGAGATCATCGCGTTCGGGGCGCTGCTGCACGACGGGGTGACCGTCCGGCTCGCCGGTCAGGACTCGCGTCGCGGCACCTTCGTCCAGCGGCACGCGTCGGTGGTCGACTCCCGTACCGGGGACGACTACCTGCCGCTCAAGTCGCTCACCGGCGACGGCGAGCGCTCCCGGTTCTTCGTGCACGACTCGCTGCTCAGCGAGTACGCGGCGATGGGCTTCGAGTACGGCTACTCGGTGGAGAACATCAACGCGCTGGTCGCCTGGGAGGCCCAGTTCGGCGACTTCGTCAACGGCGCCCAGTCGGTGATCGACGAGTTCATCTCGTCCGGTGAGGTGAAGTGGGGTCAGCGTTCGGCTGTCACCCTGCTGCTGCCGCACGGCCACGAGGGCCAGGGCCCGGACCACACCTCCGGTCGCCCGGAGCGGTTCCTGCAGATGTGCGCCGAGGACAACATGCGGGTCGCCATCCCGACGACCCCGGCGAACTACTTCCACCTGCTGCGCCGCCAGGCCCTGTCGCCCAAGCGCAAGCCGCTGGTGGTGTTCACGCCCAAGTCGCTGCTGCGGCACAAGCTCTGCGTCTCCTCCGTGGAGGACTTCACCACCGGCACCTTCCAGCCGGTGCTGCGCGACACGGCCGCCCCGGCGCCGGAGGCGGTGAAGCGGGTGCTGCTCTGCTCCGGCAAGGTCTACTACGACCTGTTCCAGGCCCGGCAGGAGCGCGGCGTCACCGACACCGCGATCCTCCGGATCGAGCAGCTCTATCCGCTGCCGGTCGAGGAGATCCGCGCCGCCCTGGCGCAGTACCCGAACGCGGAGGACTTCGCCTGGGTGCAGGAGGAGCCGGCCAACCAGGGCGCCTGGTCGTTCGTGGCGCTCAACC
Organism: Micromonospora sp. NPDC049662; assembly: GCF_040675055.1. Classification (NCBI taxonomy): domain Bacteria; kingdom Bacillati; phylum Actinomycetota; class Actinomycetes; order Micromonosporales; family Micromonosporaceae; genus Micromonospora; species Micromonospora sp. NPDC049662. The sequence continues at coordinate 29,161 of NZ_JBFAOC010000041.1, read as the reverse complement.
TGCTGGAGCACCTCACCGACGTCCGGCTGCGGCGGATCTCCCGCCCGGCCGCGGCGGCCCCGGCGGTCGGCTCGGCCAAGACCCACGAGGTCGAGCAGACCGCGCTCATCGAGGCGGCACTTCCCCGCCCGTGAACTGACCGCGCCACGCGAGCCGGGGCAGGGCCGTCGACCGCGGTCCTGCCCCGGCTCGCGTCGGTCCATCCGATCACCGACCCGCCCGGTCCGCGCCGGGCCGAGCACGAGGACGTACGACGTGTACTTCACCGACCGTGGCATCGAGGAGCTGGTCGAACGCCGGGGCGACGAGCAGGTGACCCTGGAGTGGCTGGGCGAGCGCCTGCGCGACTTCGTCGACCTCAACCCGGAGTTCGAAACCCCCATCGAACGCCTGGCAACCTACCTGGCCCGCCTGGACGACCCCGACGACGAAGACGCCTAACCCCTTTGACCCGGTGATCAAGAGGTTCGCGTCACTTCTGGCCCCGATCGTGACGCAAACCTCTTGATCACGAGGGCGGGGTGCTCGGGAGGGGGCGGGGTGCTCGGGAGGGAGCGGCGTGGGGCCGGCGATCTTCTAGGGTGGGGGCGTGGCTCGCAGCGTGTACCTGACCAGCGTGGGTTCGGGCGGGGGTAAGTCGACCATCGCTCTCGGACTGGCCGAACTGCTGTCGCGGCAGGTGGGGCGGATTGGCGTGTTCCGGCCGCTGGTCGCCGACACCGGCCCCGATTCGATCCTCGCCCTGCTCAGCGAGCGGTACCGGGTCGAGGTGCCGGTCGCCGAGCTGGCCGGGGCCACCTACGCCGAGGCGGCCGCGCTGGTCGCCGACGGCCGGCGCGAAGAGCTGATCTCCGCGATCGTGGAGCGCTACCGGGCGGTCGAGCGGCAGTGCCCGGCGGTGGTCGTGGTGGGCAGCGACTTCGACGAGCCGGGTGACCCCGCGCACCCTCGCGAGCTGGCCTTCAACGCCCGGCTGGCCACCGAGTTCGGCAGCGTGGTGGTACCGGTCGTGGACGGCTACGAGCAGGAGCCGGCGGCCGTCGCGGCGGCCATGCGCGGGGCGTACCACGATCTGGCCGACCTGGGCGCGACAGTGCTCGCGGTGATCGCCAACCGGGTGCCCGGACCGATGACGCTGCCGGAGCTGCCGGTGCCCGCGTACGCCATCCCGGAGGTGCCGAGCGTGTCGGCGCCGACGGTGGCCGAGGTGGCGGCGGCGCTCGGCGCCACCCTGCTGGCCGGGGACGACGCCGCGCTCGGGCGGGACGTGCTGGACTTCGTGGTCGGCGCGGCGCACGTGCCGACCCTGTTGGGCCACCTCACCGAGGGGGCGCTGGTGATCACCCCGGGCGACCGGGCCGACCTGCTCGTCGCCGCCAGCGCGGCCCACGTGGCCGGGCAGGTGTCGGTGGCCGGGTTGGTGCTCACCCTGGGCGAGCAGCCCGATCCCCGGGTCATGCGGCTGGTGGAGGGGTTGAACACCGGGCTGGCGGTGCTGTCCGTGGGCAGCGACAGCTACGACACGGTCGAGGCGTCCAGCCGAATCGAGGGGCGGCCCAGCGTGGCCAACCCGCGCAAGGTGGAGGCCGCGCTGGGCGCGTTCGAACGCTGCGTGGACACCGACGACCTGGCCCGCCGGCTCCGGGTGAGCCGCTCGACGCGGGTCACCCCGCTGATGTTCGAGAACGAGCTGATCGACCGGGCCCGCTCGCAGCGCCGCCACCTGGTGCTTCCCGAGGGCACCGACGACCGGATCCTGCGGGCGGCGGAAATCCTGCTACGCCGGGGCGTGGCCGACCTGACGCTGCTGGGCCGTCCCGACGACATCGCCCGGCGCACCCGCGAGCTGGGCATCGACCTTGGCGACGCGCGGCTCGTCGACCCGACGAGCAGTGGGTGGCACGACGAGTTCGCCGCCGAGTACGCGCGCCTGCGCGCCCACCGGGGCGTCACCGCCGAGCTGGCGTACGACATCGTGGCCCAGCCCAACTACTTCGGCACGCTCATGGTGGCCACCGGGCACGCCGACGGCATGGTCTCCGGCGCCACGCACACGACCGCCGCCACCATCCGACCCGCCTTCGAGATCATCCGTACCGTCCCGGACGTCTCGGTGGCCTCCAGCGTCTTCTTCATGCTGTTGCGCGACCGGGTGCTGGTCTACGGCGACTGCGCGGTGAACCGCGACCCGGACGCCGCCCAGCTCGCCGACATCGCGATCTCGTCGGCCGACACCGCCGCACGGTTCGGCATCGAGCCCCGGGTGGCCATGCTGTCGTACTCCACCGGCAGCTCCGGCGCGGGCGCCGACGTGGAGAAGGTCGCCGCGGCCACCGCGCTCGTCCGGGAACGCCGGCCCGACCTGCTGGTCGAGGGGCCGATCCAGTACGACGCGGCGATCGATCCGGCGGTGGCGGCGACCAAACTGCCGGAGAGCAAGGTCGCCGGGCACGCCACGGTCTTCATCTTCCCGGACCTCAACACGGGCAACAACACGTACAAGGCGGTGCAGCGCTCGGCCGGGGCGGTCGCCGTCGGGCCGGTGATGCAGGGCCTGCGCCGGCCGGTGAACGACCTGTCCCGGGGCGCGCTGGTGCCGGACATCGTGAACACGGTGGCGATCACCGCCATCCAGGCGGCCGCCGGGGAGGCGTCATGAGTCGGGTCCTGGTGCTCAACTGCGGGTCGTCGTCGGTGAAGTGGCGGCTCTACGACGGGGACCGCACGCTCGGGCAGGGCACCGTCGAGCGGGTCGGCGAGGCCGGTGGCGGCCCGGCGGACCACGCCAGCGCGGTCCGGCAGATCCTGGACGGGCTGGACCTGACCGGGTTGACAGCCGTCGGGCACCGCGTGGTGCACGGCGGCCGGACGTTCACCGCCCCGACGCTCGTCGACGACGCGGTGCTGGCCGCGATCCGCGACCTGGTCCCGCTCGCCCCGCTGCACAACCCGGCCAACCTGGCCGGCATCGAGATGGCACGGGCGGCCCTGCCGGACGTACCGCAGGTCGCCGTCTTCGACACGGCGTTCCACCACACCCTGCCCGAGGCCGCCGCGACCTACGCGATCGACCGGGACACCGCCGAGCGGTACGACATCCGCCGGTACGGCTTCCACGGCACCTCGCACGCGTACGTCTCCCGGCGCACCGCCGAGCTGTTGGACCGCCCGTACGGGCAGCTCAACACGATCACCCTGCACCTGGGCAACGGGGCGAGCGCCTGCGCGGTGGCCGGTGGTCGCAGCGTCGCCACCTCGATGGGGATGTCACCCCTGCAAGGGCTGGTGATGGGCACCCGCAGCGGCGACCTGGACCCGACCGTGATCTTCCACCTGCGACGCGAGGGCGGCCTGTCGGTGGACGAGATCGACGACCTGCTCAACCACCGCAGCGGCCTGCTCGGCCTGAGCGGCGTCAACGACATGCGCGAGGTACTGCAACGCCGGGCCGCCGGCGACCGGGCCGCCGCGCTGGCCTTCGACGTCTACTGCCGGCGGATCACCGAGTACGTCGGGGCGTACTACGCGCTGCTCGGCCGCGTCGACGCGATCGCGTTCACCGCCGGGGTGGGCGAGCACGCCGCCGGGGTGCGGGCTGCCGCGCTGGCCGGCCTGGACCGGCTCGGCATCAGCGTGGACGACACCCGCAACGACGGCCAGGGTGACCGGGTGATCTCACCCGACGGCGCCGAGGTGAGCGTGTGCGTCATCCGCACCGACGAGGAACGGGAGATCGCCCGGCAGACCCGGGACGTGGTGGGGAAGCTCTAGGCGAGCCAGACGACCAGGGCCACCAGCAGCACCACGACCACCGCCGCGCCGACGATGAGGGGCAGCCGGGACGGCGCGTCGGCCGGGACGGCGGCCTCCGGCGTCTGGGTGAAGGCACGGAACGCCTCGGTGTTGCCACTGGGGTCGGTGTAGTTCTCAGCCATGCCGGTGACCCTAGCGAAGCCATGGCCGACGCACCGCCCCCACCTCCCGTGGTCGCGTCGGGTCGGGCCGGGCGGCGGAGGTGACCCGACCGGGTGGGGGGCAGAGGCAGGCCGGACGGCGGGGCCGTCGCGCAGGTCCCGACGCCTACGGTGAGACAGTGGGGGCGGGACGCCTGGTCGCCGTACTGGTGACAGCGCTGCTGGCGGGGTGCGCGCCGGCCTCCGCCGTGGCCGGCGGGTCCACTGGGCCACCGGCCGCGCGCCGAGCGCCCGAGGGGTCGTACACCGTCGGCGTGCGTACGCTCACCCTCGATCCGCGCTCGGCGCGCCCCCTGCCGGTGACCCTCTGGTATCCGGTGGGCACCGACGGTGTGGCCGCCGGGCGGTTCCCGGTGGTCGTCTACAGCCACGGGCTGCACAGCCGGCCCGAACTGCACGCCGGGTTGACCACCCGGTGGGCGGCGGCCGGATTCGTGGTGGCCGCGCCGGCGTACCCGCACACCCGCTCGGACGCCGCGCACTTCACCCGGGCCGACGTCCGCAACCAGCCCGCCGACGGTTGGCGGCTGATCCGGCACCTGGGACGCCTCGACCGCGACCCGGGTGATCCGCTCGCCGGCCACCTGGATCTCGCGTCGGTCGCCGCCGCCGGTCACTCGGCGGGCGGCTTCACCACCTCCGGCATGTTCACCGAGGGGCACCCGACCCGGTTGCGCGCCGGCATCGTGATCGCCGGCGGCGGACTGCCCGGCAGCTTCGCGGGGCCGAGCGCCCCGGTGCTGTTCGTGCACGGCACGGCCGACCCGGTGGTGCCGGTGACGGTCGGGCGGGCGGCGTACGCGCGCACCCGGGGTCCGGCGGCCTTCCTCAGCGTCGTGGGGCAGGGGCACGGCGAGTACCTCACGCCGGACCGTCCCGGGTTCACACCGGTGCTGGCCACGACGACCGACTTCCTGCGCTGGACCCTCTACGGCGACAGCACGGCCGGCGCGCGCCTCCCCCTCGACGCCCGCACGGCGCTGACCCGCTACGAGTCACGCCCGGCCCGCTAGCAACTCCCCACCCGGCACCCGGCCGAGCCGTCCGGTCACACCTTGAGGACGTCCACGTCGTACAGGGCTATCGACGCGTCGCGCGAAGCGAGGGTCAACCCTTCGGTGATCGCCTGCGCCACCAGCATGCGGTCGAAGGGGTCGCGGTGATGTGGTGGCAGGCGGCCAGCGGCGATGGCGTGGGCATGGGTCACCGGGAGGTCCCGGAAGCCCATGTCTCGAACCCGCTCCGCAAGGTCAGGCGGTCCGGCGAGTTTCCCGGTGCTCTGCTTGATGGTGATCTCCCACAGGGTGACCGGGGAGAGGAAGATGTCTGGCTCGTGGCGTAGTTGGTCGAGCAACTCGGGGCCGAGGTCCGGGTCGCCGGCGATGGCCCAGAGGGCGACGTGAGTGTCCAGCAGCAGGTTCATGCGCCGAGGCCGAAGTCCTCGGCGATCTCGGCGTTGGTCCGTGGTGAGTCCCAGTCACCCGAGAGGTCCAGTTCGCCGGCGAGCGAGCCGATCGCGGTGCGGTTGGCCCGCCGGACCAGGGGTACGACCTTCGCCACCGGGGTGCCCGCCCGGTCGATGATGATCTCCTCGCCGCGTTCCACCCGTTCGATGATGCGCGACAGATGGGTCTTGGCATCATGCATGTTGTAGTGCACGGCCTCAGCCGACATGGCGCAGCCCTCTCGCTTAGCTAAGGGATTAGTCTAGCCTGTTTGAACGCTGACGTCAGCGGCCTTGTCGGCTCGGGGCGGGGGTCGGACGCGCACGCCTCCCGACGGTACCGTGGCCCGATGGACGACCTCGCGCGTCGCCAGTTGGCGAGCATCGCCGAACTGGTCGAGGTGACCGGACCGGCAGGTGTCCCGGTGTGGTTGCGCGGCGGGTGGGCGATGGACTTCCACCTCGGCGCGGTGACCCGCCCGCACGTCGACGTCGACTGGTACTGCTGGCACGAGGACGCGCCGCGACTCGCCGCACTGCTGCTGGCCCGGGGCTGGCGTCCCGACCCGAGGATGCCGGCGGAGCGACAGCTCGACCTGTTCGCGGGAGACGTCGAGGTCAGCGTGGCGTACCTGGGCCGGGACGGCAGCGGTCGGCCGACCGTGGGCGCCGGCCCCTGGGCGGGCACCCTCCTGCCGGCCGGGATGCTGGACGCGCCGCCCGGCCGGATCGGCGCGTTGGTCGTACCGGCGATCTCGGTGGCGGCCCAGATCGAGTTCAAGCAGATGTACCCGGTGTGGATGCCGGAGCGTCCCCGCCGTCCGAAGGACGCGGACGACCTGGCTCGACTGCTCGCTGGGCCTCGTCGAGCAGATCCTCGTACACCCCGATCTTGAAACCGATCAGGTCCAGGCACTGCGTGAGTTTGCCGATCTGGCCGGTGACGCGCTCGCGGTGCTCGCGCATCAGGGCAAGACGTTCCTCCTCGTTGCCGGCACCCGCCCGGACGAGGTCGGCGTACCGGCGCAGCGCGGGCAACGGCATGCCCGAGGCACGGAGAATGATGCAGACGGTCAACCAGTCCACGTCGTCCTGGCTGTACACGCGACGCCCGCCGGGCCCTCGGCGTACCGGATCGACGAAGACGCCCTCCTGCTCGTAGAAGCGCAGGGCGTGCACGCTCAGGCCGGTGCGTTCGGCGACCTGCCCGATGCTCAGACTCGCGATGTCGTCGGCCATGCCGAGCAGGGTAGCGAGGCTTGACCTAGAGCCGACTCCAGCTCCTAGGGTCCCCCGTGATCGTCACGACATCGCCAGAGGAGCATCGGCATGCGCTATCGCACCCTCGGCGGGACCGGCATCGAGGTGAGCACCCACTGCCTCGGAAGCATGATGTTCGGTGCCGTCGGAAACCCGGACCACGACGAGTGCGTCCGCATCATCCACACCGCGATCGACAGCGGCATCAACGCCATCGACACCGCCGACATGTACGGCCGGGGTGAGTCCGAGCAGATCGTGGGGAAGGCGCTGCGGGGGCGTCGCGACGACGTCGTCCTCGCCACCAAGGTCCACTTTCCGATGGGCGAGGGGCCCAACCAGGGTGGCAACTCGCGGCGGTGGATCCTCAAGGCGGTCGAGGGGAGCCTCCAACGTCTGGGTACCGACTGGATCGACCTCTACCAGGTCCACCGCCCGGACCCCTCGACCGACATCGAGGAGACGCTTTCGGTGCTCACCGACCTGGTGAGCCAGGGAAAGATCCGCGCCTTCGGATGTTCGACGTTCCCCGCTGAGGAGATCGTCGAGGCACACCAGGTGTCCGAGCGTCGCGGCCTCGGCCGGCTGCGCACCGAGCAGCCGCCGTACTCGATCCTCGCCCGCGGGGTGGAGACCTCGGTCCTCCCGGTCTGCCAGCGCTACGGCATGGGGGTGCTGGTCTGGAGCCCGCTCGCCTTCGGCTTCCTCAGCGGCAGGTACCGCAAGGATCGGGCCGTCGACCTGTCGACCGGGCGGGCGGTTCTCCGGCCGGCGCAGTTCGATCCCGCGATCGCGGAGAACGCGGCCAAGCTCGACATCGTCGAGCGGCTCGTCGACCTCGCGGCGGACATCGGGTGCACGCTGCCACAACTCGCCATCGCCTTCACCGTGGCCCATCCGGCGGTCACCTCGGCGATCATCGGACCACGGACCATGCAGCACCTGGAGGACCTGCTCAAGGGCGCGAGCCTCGCCCTGGACGACGCGACCCTCGACCGGATCGACGAGATCGTGCCACCCGGCACGAACCGGTACGAGCCCAACGCCGCCTTCCGCCCCCGCTCCCTGACCGACCCGGCGCGGCGGCGGCGTCCGCTCTCCGAACGCGCCGCGGCCTGAGACGACCGGTGACAGCGTGGCCGCAGCGCGCCGGACCGCCCCGAGCCACCGGCACGGCACGGCACAATTGAGGCCATGTCGCGTCGTGTCACCCCCACGCTGCTGGCCAGCGCCCTGCTCCTGACCGGTCTGGTCGGCTGCTCCACGGACGCCCCGAGGAAGGAGACCGCGCCGGTCGCCGTCGAGCCGCCGCCGGCCGCCACGCCGACACCGCGGGTACCCGCCGGGTCCGCGCCCGAGAGCGCCTTCGGCGTCGGCGTACGACAGCTCAAGCTGAACCGGGACGGCCGTGCGCTGCCGGTGACCCTCTGGTATCCGGCGGCCGGGAAGGCCGGCGGCGCGGCCAGGCGGTCCGCGGCGGCGGCGGACGGCCGGTTTCCGGTGGTGATGTTCAGCCACGGCCTCGGCGGGCGGCCGGAGGACTACGCCGCGCTGCTGACCCGCTGGGCCGCGGCCGGCTTCGTGGTGGCCGCGCCGACCTTCCCGCACACCTCCAAGGGCGGTGACGGCAACGTCCTCGACGTCCTCAACCAACCGGCCGACGTGTCGTACGCGCTGACCCAGGTGCTGGCGCTCGACGGCAGGGCCGGCGACGGGCTGCGCGGCCGGTTGGCGACCGACCGGGTGGCCGCGGCGGGGCACTCGGCCGGCGGGGTGACCACCATCGGCCTGTTCACCGCGGGCCGGGACGAACGGCTGGACGCCGGGGTGGTGTTCGCCGGTACGGCCGTCGGCGTCGGTACGGCGTTCGCGGGCGCGACCGCGCCGCAGTTGTTCGTGCACGGCGAGTTGGACGAGGTGGTCGACTACGCGGCGGGCAAGGCGGCGTACGACAAGGTGCCGTGGCCGAAGGCGCTGCTGAGCCTGCCCAAGGGTGACCACGGCCGAGCGCTGCTCGGCGACGCCGCGTCACTGCGGGTCGTCTCGGACACGTCCGTCGAGTTCCTGCGCTGGTCGCTGTACGGCGACCCGGCGGCCAAGAAGCGCATCGCCAAGGACGCGACCCGCAACGACATCGCAACCTTCGACGATCACCTCTGACCGTCGCCCCTCCCCCGCGCGATCTTGCACTTTCTGTCGCGTCATAGCGGGACATTTTTCGCGAGACGGCAACAGAAAGTGCAAGATCGCGGGGGTGTGGAGGTGTGGGGGCCGGGCGCGGGGGTCAGGCGGTGTGGTCGAGGACGACCTTGCCGAAGGCGTCGCCGGAGTGCAGGCGGGCGAAGGCGTCCTCGACCCGGCTGAACGGGACCACGCTGTCCACCACCGGGCGGACCTCGTTCTCGGCGCAGAACGCCAGCAGCTCGTACAGCTCCCCGGGGGTGCCCATCGACGTGCCCAGGATCTCCAACTGCATGGCGAAGACCCGGCGCAGGTTGACCGTCGGCTGGTGGCCGGCGGTGGCGCCGGAGACCACGATTCGGGCCATCGGGGCGGCCGACTTCATCGAGTGCTCGAAGGTCGCCGCGCCGACCGTCTCGATCACCACGTCGACCCGCTCCGGCAGCCGGGCGCCGGGCTCCACAGCGGTGGCCCCGAGAGCGGAGATCCGCTCGCGCTTGGCGGCGTCGCGACTGGTCGCGTACACCCGTTTGCCCATCGCGACGGCGAGCGCGACGGCCGCCGTCGCGACGCCGCCGCCCGCGCCCTGCACCAGCACGCTGTCGGCGTCCGCGACGCGACCCTTGGTGGTCAGCATCCGCCACGCGGTCAGCCAGGCCGTGGGCAGGCACGCGGCGTCGGTCGCGGCCATGCCGCCGGGCAGCGGGACCAGGTTCGACCGGGGTACGGCGACCTGCTCGGCGAGGGTCCCGGCGAAGTGCTCGGAGAGGATGGAGACGCCGCGTGGGTCACCGGGAGTGACGACGACCGGGTAGACGACCACGTTGTTGCCCTCGGGGTCCACACCCACCGCGTCGCAGCCGAGGATCATCGGCAACTGCGCCTCGGTGAGCCCCACCCCGCGCAGCGACCATAGGTCGTGGTGGTTGAGCGAGGTGGCGCGCACCCGCACGGTCACCCAGTCGTCCTCCGGGTGGGTCGGCTCGGGTCGCTCACCGACGGTGAGGGCGGTGAGCGGATCGGCGTCGTCGAAGCGGGAGACGAAGGCAGCACGCATGATCGGCACCGTAACAAGCTGAGCGCTCGTTAAGAAGGGCCGGCCGCCGGGCCACGCCGCACGCCGGTCACGCCGTCGCGGTCACCACGCCGGTCACGGCGTTCCGGTCACCACGCCGGTCACGGCGTTCCGGTCACCACGCCGGTCGGGGCGTTCCGGTCACCGCCGGGCCACGCCGTCACGGCGGGCGGCCTCGGCCACCGCCTCGGCGACGGCCGGAGCGACACGCGGGTCCAGCGGCGACGGGACGATCGCCTCGGGAGTCAGCGACTCGGCCACCACCCCGGCGATGGCGTCCGCCGCGGCGACCTTCATCGCGTCGGTGATCCGGGTGGCGCCGGCGTCCAGCGCGCCCCGGAACACCCCGGGGAACGCCAGCACGTTGTTGATCTGGTTGGGGTAGTCGCTGCGGCCCGTGGCGACCACCGCGACGTGCCGGGCGGCCACCTCCGGGTGCACCTCCGGGGTGGGATTGGCCAGCGCGAACACGATCCCACCGGGTGCCATACCGGCGATGGCGGCCTCCGGGATCTCGCCTCCGGAGACGCCGATCAGCACGTCCGCGTCGCGCAGCGCCTCGGTGATGTCGCCGTGGCGGCCGTCCGCGTTGGTGCTCGCCGCCAACTCGGCCTTGCCACCGGTCAGCTCGGTGCGGTGCCGGCCGATGATCCCCTTCGAGTCGCAGACGACGACCTGGTCGGGGTTGACGCCACCGGCGATGAGCATCTTCGTCACGGCCACCCCGGCCGCGCCCGCGCCGCTCACCGCGACCCGCAGGTCGCCGAGCTTGCGGTTGAGCAGGGTGGCGGCGTTACGCAGCGCCGCGAGCACCACGATGGCGGTGCCGTGCTGGTCGTCGTGGAAGACCGGGATGTCCAGCGCCTCGTCGAGGCGACGCTCGATCTCGAAGCAGCGCGGCGCGCTGATGTCCTCCAGGTTGATCCCGCCGAACGAGGGGGCCAGCGCCCGCACCACCGCGACGATCTCGTCCACATCCTGGGTGTCCAGGCAGATCGGCACCGCGTCCACCCCGGCGAACTGCTTGAACAGCACCGCCTTGCCCTCCATCACCGGCAGGGCGGCGCGCGGGCCGATGTTGCCGAGCCCCAACACGGCCGAGCCGTCGGTCACCACCGCGACAGCGTGCGACGCCCAGGTGTACTCGTCGGCCAGGGCGGGGTCGGCGGCGATCGCCTCGCACACCCGGGCCACCCCCGGGGTGTACGCCAGGGAGAGGTCCTCGCGGCTGGTGAGCGGCACCGTCGAGGCGACGGCCATCTTGCCGCCGACGTGCAGTTGGAAGACGGGATCAGCGGGGTCCACGGTGGATGAAGACATGGCGGTGACTCCAGGATCTGTCGAGCAGATGTGAGGCGGCGGGCCCGGCCGCGAGGTGGGCGGCGAGCGATGGCACGCGGCGCGGGGGGTCACCCGGCACTTTCCGAGCATAGTGTCGACCCTGCCCCTCGGATGTGAGCAGGGTCATATATCCCGACGAGGCACCCGTCCGGGGCGCGGCCAGTAGCGAGCCACCACCCGGCCGCGTACGTCGGCCACGCCGTACGCCCGGGAGTCGTCGGTGATCAACTCGTTGTCACCGCGCAGCCACCAGCCGCCATCCTGGGGCCGGACCGCCCGCTTGACGACCAGCAGTTCCGGCCGTGTTCGGAAGACCGCGACCACCACGTCGCCGGGCCGGATGGGACGCCCGCCCGAGCGGACCAGCACCGCGTCGCCGTGCCGCAGCGTCGGCGCCATGGACGGGCCGGCCACCGCGACCGCCGTCAGCGGGCCGCGCAAACGAGGCGGCTCACCCGGGTGATCGGCGCGCACCGGTTTCACCTCCACCCGGTTCGGGGAGCATTCCCAGGAGTAATGTCGCCTTTGATCATCGCAAACTTCCCATGGAGGATCCCGATGCGACTTCCGCGCATCCTTGCGCCCCGCGTCACCGCGAGCGCTCACTGCGACCTGCCGTGCGGCGTCTACGACCCGGCCCAGGCCCGGATCGAGGCCGAATCGGTCAAAATGATCTGCGAGAAGTACCAGGCGAACACCGACCCGGAGTTCCGCACCCGGGCGGTCATCATCAAGGAGCAGCGCGCCGAGCTGGTCAAGCACCACCTGTGGGTGCTCTGGACCGACTACTTCAAGGCGCCGCACTTCGAGAAGTACCCGAACCTGCACACCCTGTTCAACGAGGCCACCAAGCTCGCCGGCGCCAGCGGCGTCAAGGGCAGCCTCGACCCGGCCACGGCCGACCAGCTCCTCGCGAAGATCGACGAGATCGCGAAGATCTTCTGGGAGACCAAGAAGGCGTGACCAACCCGGTCACCCCGACGATCCGGCCGGTACGTCCCGCGGACGTACCGGCCGTCGTCGCCATGGTGCACGAACTGGCGGCGTACGAACGCGCTCCCGAGCAGTGTCACCTCACCGAGGAACAGCTCACCTCGGCGCTGTTCACCACCGCTCCGGCCCTCTTCGGTCACGTCGCGGTCGACGAGCACGACGCGCCGGTCGGCTTCGCCCTGTGGTTCCTCAACTTCTCCACCTGGGCCGGCGTGCACGGCATCTACCTGGAGGACCTGTACGTCTCCCCGGCGGCCCGGGGCACCGGCGCGGGCCGCCTACTGCTCGCCACGCTGGCCGACATCTGCGTACGTCGGGGTTACCGCCGGCTGGAGTGGTGGATGATCGAGTGGAATCCGGCCGCCGGCTTCTACGCCTCGATCGGCGCCCAGCAGATGAACGAGTGGGTCCCGTACCGGCTCAGCGGTGACGCCCTACGCGATCTGGCCGCTCAGGCGGAGGCCGCCGACACGCGCCCGGGCGACTGACCGGGTAGAGTCCCCGACCGGGGGGATGAGCGTGACTCAACTGACCGGCCAGCCAACGACCGACGACGACGTGGTGCACCTCACGGTGCCCGCCGACGGCGGTTACCTCGGCGTGCTCCGTACCGCCACCGCAGGCCTCGCGGCCCGGCTGCAGTTCGCGCTCGACGAGATCGAGGATCTGCGGATCGCGGTCGACGAGGCGTGCGCCATGCTGCTCGCCATCGCCACCCGTGACGCCGAGTTGGAGTGTCGGTTCGCTGTCACCAACGACGCGCTGACCGTCGAGGTGACCGTGCCGACCGTCCGCGGCGCCACGCTGCCCGCCGAGTCGTCCTTCGCCTGGAAGGTGCTCACCGCGCTGACCACGTCGGCGTCCGCCACGGCCACCGACGGCCGGGCGACCATCTCGTTGCTGACCCGCCGCTCCGGCGGCTACTGACCGGCAACGCTCCGCCGTGCCGGGCCGCGAGGCTCAGGCGGCGCGGCGTCGCGGGCGGGGCCACCGTGCACGTCAGCGTGCCGCGACGGGCTCAGCCGCGCCCGCCGGTCGACGTCACTCGAAGCCGAGGGCCTTCGTCGTGGGCGGGCTGACGAGCAGCCAGCCGACGCCCAGGCCGAGCGCCATCAGCGGAATGCCCAGCCAGCCCAGCCCGCCCTGGATCATGAACCAGCCGATCGGCAGCAGCATCAGCTGAAGGACGATCGCGGGGGCCCGTGCGCCGGCCCGGCGGCGCAGCAGCGCGCGGCCCAGCGCCCACAGCGCGACGGCCGCCCCGACGGCGAAGGCGGTCACCAGCAACGCCGACGCGAGATCGGTGGTGGCGGCGGTCAGGTCGGCCCAGAGCAACCAGACCGCGATCAGCCCGACGGCGACCGCCTCCGCCCACAGCAGCCGCACCGCCCAGCGAAGCGTGCCGGGAATCCGGGCCGAGTCGATGGTCACGCGCGCCACGATACCCGTGCTACCGAGAGGTACAGTGCCGCCCATGCGGGCCGTCCTGGTGGTCAATCCGAAGGCCACCACCACCAGCGAACGCAGCCGAGACGTGCTTGTCCGTGCGCTGCGCAGCGAAGTCGACCTCAGTGTGCGCTACACCCGCCGCCGGGGGCACGCCATGGCGTTGGCCCGGGAGGCCGCCGCGGAGGGCGTCGATCTCGTCGTCACCCTGGGTGGTGACGGCACCGTGAACGAGGTGGTGAACGGCCTGATGACGGCCGAGCCGCCGGCCGGTGTCGGTGACGCGTCGATGGCCCAGCGACTGCCGGCGCTGGCCACCGTCCCGGGCGGTTCCACGAACGTCTTCGCCCGCGCGTTGGGTCTGCCCCGGGAGTGGCCGGACGCCACCAGCATGATCCTGGAAGGGCTGCGCCTGGGCCGGCAGCGCACGGTCGGGCTGGGCCGCGCCGACGACCGCTACTTCACCTTCTGCGCCGGGTTCGGGCTGGACGCCGCCGTCATCCACCGGGTGGAGCAGGCCCGGCGCAAGGGGCGGGTCTCGACGCCCGGGCTCTACTTCCGCTCGATCATGAGCCAGTACTTCTTCGCCTCGGACCGGCGGCATCCGGCGATCAGTCTGGAGCGACCGGGTGAGGAGTCGGAGGGCGAGCTGGCCACCGTCATCATCCAGAACACCGCCCCGTGGACGTACCTGGGTGATCGGGAGGTCAACCCGAATCCGGAGGCGTCGTTCGACCTCGGCCTCGACGTGCTGGCACTGCGACAGCTCCGGGTGGCTAGCACAACACGGACAGTCACCCAATTCATGGGTCGGCAGCCAGATCCGAACGGACGTCAGGTGTTACGCCTCCATGACACTGCGGAGTTCACGCTGGTCTCCAGCCGCCCGCAGGCGTTCCAGCTCGACGGTGACTATCTTGGCGAGCGGGAGAAGGTCAGATTCACCTCCATTCCGGCCGCACTGAGAGTAATCTGCTAGGTCTCGGGTACTGCCCTTGGTCGACGCGGCGCCGCAACCGCTTCGGCAGGCGCCGCCACACCGAGGGGCAGGTGCCGGAAATGTCAGCAATGTCACGCGGACTGTACTATATTGATCCTCGACTGTGGCACGGCGGGTAACCAGGAAGGCACTGGAACCCGGACAAATGGGTTGTGGGCTTGCTCACCGCGCGGAGTTTTTCCGAGCGTCACCCTTGACATCGCGAGCGTTCGTGAAAGTATTCACAAGCGAACTTGAGTTACCGGGACATTGCCTGGATATGCTCGTCAGGTTGAGCTGTTCCAGCAGGTCCCCGGGGCTGACTGCCTGCTCACGCACTGCCGAATGGTCAGACGCGAACGGTCACCATAGGCACTGCGGATGCATATAGGAAAAGCACGACCCGCAATAAATTGCCACCCATCCAGAATGAGGAGTGTTGCCGCCATGGACTGGCGTCACCATGCTGTCTGCCGCGACGAGGACCCGGAGCTGTTCTTCCCGATTGGGACGTCCGGACCGGCTCTCCTTCAGGTCGAGCAGGCCAAGGCCGTCTGCCGGCGCTGCTCCGTCACCGACCAGTGCCTTCAGTGGGCGCTCGAGTCGGGTCAGGACGCCGGCGTCTGGGGCGGGATGAGCGAGGAGGAGCGGCGCGCTGTCAAGCGGCGCGGCGGCCTCCGGGTGCTGCGCGCTCACTCCGCCTGATCTCCCAACGACACAGCAGTACGCCCCGGCAGGTCCGCCTGCCGGGGCGTACTGCTGTCCAAAACCGACCGGGTCGGACGAGCGGTCAGGCCGGCTCGTCGACCCGGCTCAGCACCAGCTCTGCCAACTCGGGCGCATCCGTCAACGGGGCCGCCACCGCCACCGCGCCGGCCGCCCGCGCCGAGGCGGTCACCGCGTCGTGGAACAGGCCCGGCGCGAGAAAGTACGCGGACACCGCGACCCGACGCGCGCCCCCCGCCCGCAGCCGCGTCACCGCCACACCCGTCGCCGGCGGGGCCGCCGAGGCGTACGACACCCGGCAGGGCACCCCGAACTCAACGCCGAGCGCATCGGCCACCCGGCCCACGGAACCGCGCGCACGCGCGTCCCGGGTGCCCGCGGCGGCCAGCACCAGGGCGTCGAAGCGCCCCGGCGCGACCTCCCCGAGCCGACGACGCAGCCCCGCCAGCAGGGCCGGCGTCACCGTCCCGTCCGCCGGGCCGAGCACGTCGGTCACCCGTACCGTCAGCGCTGCTCCGGCCGTCGTCGCGGCGGTCACCGCCGCCGGGATGTCCACCCGACGGTGGTACGCGGCGGTCAGCAGTAGCGGCACCACCACCGCACGCCGGTGCCCCGCCTGGACCAGCGTGCGCAGCACCTCGGTCGGCCCCGGCTCGGTGTGGTCCAGCCAGCTCGCCCACACCGACAGGCCGGGCCGGGCCGCCGACACCGCCCGGGCCAGCGCCCGGGTGGCCTCGGCGGCTCGTGGATCCCGGCTGCCGTGCGCCACCAGCACCACCGGGACCGCCCCGCCGGCCGCACCGGGGCCGGTCGGGGTCGTCGACGACGAGGTCAGACGTGCAGCCCGCACTCGGTCTTCTCGAACATGGCCCAGCGGCCAGCGCGCGGATCCTCGCCGGCCTTCGTCCGGCGGGTGCACGGCCAGCAGCCGATCGAGCCGTACCCCTGCTTGAACAGCTCGTTGACCGGCACGTTCCAGCGGGCGATGTAGGCGTCCACGTCCCCCTGCGACCAGGCCGCGATCGGGTTGACCTTGACCTTGCCGCGCCGCGCGTCGAACGTCACCACCGGCGTGTTGGCCCGGGTCGGCGACTCGTCCCGACGCAGACCGGCGGCCCAGGCGTCGTACCCGGACAGGGCCCGCTCCAACGGCTCCACCTTGCGCAACTGGCAGCAGTCGTCCGGCGACTTGTTGAACAGTCGCGGACCGTACTGGCCGTCCTGCTGCCCCACGGTGAGCCGGGGTCGGATCGACCGGACGTTCACCGGCAGCGTACGGGCGACCTCGTCGCGTACGCGGAGCGTCTCGGGGAAGTGCAGACCGGTGTCGAGGAAGACCACGTCCACGCCCGGGGCGACCCGGGACACCAGGTGGGCCAGGACGGCGTCGGCCATCGAACTGGTGACGCAGAACCGGTCGCCGAAGGTCTGCGCCGCCCAGCGGGCGATCTCCAGCGCGGGAGCGCCCTCCAGCTCCCGACCGGCGTCCTCGGCCAGCACGCGCAGCTCGTCCGGACTGCGCAGGGACGGGTCGGCAGGCTTCGGACCACCCGGGCCGACCAGGCGCAGGCTTGCTGCGGAGACGAGGCTCATCGGGTCACCGTCCGGGAGAGCAGCCCGGTGAACTTCACCGAGAAGACCCGGGCGCAGGCGTGGCACTCCCAGGCGCCGTGCCCCGCCTCGTGCGGCCGCAGGTCCTCCTCGCCGCAGTACGGGCAGTACAGGGGTGCCGCTCGGTTCTCGCTGCTCACCGCAGTTCCTCCTCGTCGACTCTGATCACCCAGTTGGCGAACGTCTCGCCCTCGTTCCGCCCGGCCAGGTAGCGGCGGGCCAGCCGTTCCACGTACTCGGGAAGCTCCTCGGCGGTGGTCTTCAGGCCTCGCAGCTTGCGGCCGAAACCGGCGGTCTGCCCCTGGGCCATGCCGAGGCCGCCGCCCAGGTGCACCTGGAAGCCCTCCACCTGCCGGCCGTCCGGGCCGACCACCAGCTGACCCTTGAGGCCGATGTCGGCGACCTGGGTGCGGGCGCAGGCGTTCGGGCAGCCGTTGATGTGGATCGAGATGTCCGCGTCGAAGTCGCGCAGCCGCTGCTCCAGCCGGGCCACCAGCTCCTCACCGCGAGCCTTGGTCTCGACGATGGCGAGCTTGCAGTACTCGATGCCGGTGCACGCCATCGTGCCGCGACGCCACGCCGACGGCCGGGCCTCCAGGCCGATGCCGCGGAGCGCGTCGACGAGCGACTCCGTCCGCGCCGTCGGCACGTCGAGCACCAGCAGCTTCTGGTACGGAGTGAGCCGCACCCGGTCGCTGCCGTGCGCCTCGACCACGTCGGCCAGTTGGCTGAGCTGCGCGCCGGAGACCCGCCCGACCACCGGGGCAGCACCCACGTAGTTCCGCCCATCGGCCTGCTCGTGCACACCCACGTGGTCGATCGGCTTCGACGGCAGGGTCGGCGCGGGGCCGTCGAGCAGCGTACGACCGAGGTAGTCCTTCTCCAGGACCTCGCGGAAGCGCTCGACGCCCCAGTCCGCGACCAGGAACTTCAGCCGGGCCCGGTTACGCAGCCGGCGGTAGCCGTAGTCACGGAAGATGCCGACCACGCCGGCCCAGACGTCCGGTACCTCGGCCAGCGGCACCCAGACGCCGAGCCGCTGGGCGAGCATCGGGTTGGTGGAGAGGCCGCCACCGACCCAGACGTCGAAGCCGGGGCCGTGCTCGGGGTGGTCGACACCGAGGAACGCGATGTCGTTCGACTCGTACGGGGTGTCGACCAGCCAGGAGATCGACGTCTTGAACTTGCGGGGCAGGTTGGAGTACTGCTTGTCACCCACGTACCGGGCAACGATCTCGTCGACCGCCGGGGTCGGGTCGAGCAGCTCGTCGCGGGCCACCCCGGCGACCGGGCTGCCGAGCACGATGCGCGGGCAGTCGCCGCACGCCTCGGTGGTCTGCAGGCCGACCGATTCGAGCCGACGCCAGATCTCCGGCATGTCCTCGACGCGGATCCAGTGGTACTGGATGTTCTGCCGGTCGGTGATGTCGGCGGTGTCCCGGGCGAACTCCCGGGAGATGTCCGCGATGACCCGCAACTGGGCCAGGCTGAGCTGGCCGCCGTCGATGCGGACGCGGAGCATGAAGAACTCGTCCTCCAGCTCGTGCGGCTCCAGCACGGCGGTGCGCCCGCCGTCGATGCCCGCCTTGCGCTGGGTGTAGAGGCCCCACCAGCGGAACCGGCCGCGCAGGTCCTGCGGGTCGATGGAGGCGAAGCCACGGTGCGCGTAGATGTTCTCGATCCGGGCCCGAACGTTGAGCGGGTCGTCGTCCTTCTTGATCCGCTCGTTGGGGTTGAGCGGCTCACGGTGCCCGAGCGCCCACTGGCCCTCGCCCCGGGGCCGGCGCGGCGGCCGGGCGGGCCGGGCCGTCGGGTCCTCGGGCCGGGCCGGGATGCTGCTGACCGCCATCGCGGCGTCCTCCGTTGTCTGCTGTGCCTCGGGGCACGCGCGGGGCGCGACGGCCGGCCCGACGAAGCGGGCGGGACAACGGTGTCTTCAGACAGCCGGCGCGGAGCGCGCCCGAGACAGATTGGTCGGGCGTCGTCAGTGAGCCGGACAGATGGCGCTGCGCACGCGGCCGTAGTCGACGTGGCGACGAGCCACGAAGCGGCGGACGACAGCGGCGGTCATGCGCCCATGCTGCCACACCGGGTAGGGCCCGGCCAATGTCCACGTGCGGCATCCCACATCACGGGCCAGCCAACTCGCGGCACTTCGCGGGGTGGGCCCGAGGGCCTTGGCGGCGTGGCAGGCTCGGGGCTGTGGACGGATGGTCCGGGAAGTCGATCGGGGTCGCGCGGGGCGTGCCGGTCTGGCTTCTTCCGGCGCTGCTGACCCTGGCGGTCACGCTGACCGGGATCGGTTCGGCGCAGCTCTGGCGCGACGAGCTGGCGACCTGGAGCGCCGCCACCCGGTCGCCGGAGGAACTCGCCCGACTGGCCGGGACCATCGACGCCGCCACCGGACCGTACTACCTGTTCATGCACGTCTGGGTCCTGGTCGTCGGCGACTCCACGGTCGCCCTGCGGGTGCCTGCCGCGCTGGCCATGACCGTCGCCGCGGGGCTGCTGGCCGTGCTCGGGGCGCACCTCGTCGACCGGCGCGGCGGTCTGCTCGCCGGGCTGCTGTTCGCGGTGCTGCCCAGCACCTCCCGGTACGGGCAGGAGGCCCGCCCGTACGCCCTGGCCACCGCCCTCGCGGTACTCGCCACCCTGTTGCTGGTGGCCGCGCTGCGCCGGCCGGGGTGGGCCCGCTGGACCGGGTACGGCGTCGCCGTGGCCGCGCTCGGGCTCACCCACCTGGTCGCGCTCACCCTGCTGGCCGCGCACGCGCTGGTCGTGCTGGTCACCTGGTGGGGTGGTCCCGGGGTGGCCGGCATCGCCGCGACCGGCGGTCGGGATCGGCGGGTGTGGCGGTGGGCGGTCGCGCTGGTGCCGGTCGCGCTGGTGGTGACACCGCTGCTGCTGCATGCCCGCGCGCAACGCTCCGAGCAGTTGAACTGGGTCGGCCTGGCACGGCCGGACGACCTGAGCGCGCTGCCGGGCGGCGTGGCCCAGAGCAGCGTGGTGGGCGGCCTGCTGGTCGGGGTGGCGGCGCTCGGCGCGGCCCGACTCCGACGGCGCGCCCTGCTACCGCTGAGCGCGGTGCTGCTGCCGGTCCTGCTGCTCTTCGTGGCCGGGGCGGTCGTACCGCTGTGGGTGCCCCGCTACCTGGTGTTCGTGGTGCCGTTCGCCTGCCTGCTGGCCGGCGCGGCGCTGGCGTCGGTGCCCGCGCCGGCCGCACTCGCCGTGGTGGTCCTGGCCGGGCTTCTCGGCCTCCCCGACCAGGCCGCGTTGCGGCGGACCCACGAGTGGCCGCGCAGCGCGCCGGTGGACTACGCGGGCGTCGCCCGGGTGATCGCCGACGGCCAGCGCCCCGGGGACGCCGTGGTCTACTCCCCCCGGCACAGTTGGCTCTTCCTCGATCTGGGCATCGAATACCACCTCGACGACCCGCCACGGGACGTGCTCGTCACCGAGGACGAGGTCGCCCGGGGCGATCTCTGGGCCGCCGAGTGCCCGCGACCGGCGCAGTGCCTGGCCGGCACGGCACGGGTCTGGCTCGTGGTTGCCGGGCGGCACGCCGAGCCGCTGGCCGCCGTGCCGGACGCCAAAGGCGACGCGCTGCGCGCGCAGTTCACCGTCGCCCAGGTCTGGCAGCGCCCCGGCCTGACCGTCGCCCTGCTGACCAGCCGCTGACCGACCGGCCCACCGCGCGGACCCGCGCGTCGACCGTCGGCCTGCTCGCTCGCCGGCGAGGTCGACCGTGGGCCCGACCGAGCAGGAGGCGGGCGGACCCCCGCGGCGTCGGCTGACGGCCTCATCGCCCACGAGGCGTGGCCGGCCCACTGCGATGAGCGTGATGCCGGTGAGTCATCTTGATGACTCACCGGCATCACGCTCATTCACATATCCGCTCCCCGCAAGGGCCCGCGGGCAGCGGACAGCTCAGCCCTGGGAGCGGCCGTCCGAGGCGCTGCGGCCCAGGGGGACGACCAGCAACGCCTCGGTGCCTCCGTTGACGCCCGCGCGCAGCTCGATGGTGCCGCGCAACTCCCCCGTGACCAGTGCCCGGACGATCTGGAGGCCGAGTCGGCTGCCACGTTCGGCGTCGAACTCGGGCGGCAGCCCGCGTCCGTTGTCGGTCACCGAGACGTGCAGCATCTTGCGGAACCGGTGCGCCGAGACGACCACCTCGGGTCGCAGCGACGGATCGACCTCGGGTGCGGCCACCGGCACCAGGCCCGAGGCAGCTGCGCTCACGGCTGGCTCCTCCGCCTCGTCCGCCGGTGGGAAGCCGTGCTCGACGGCATTGAGCAGCAGTTCGTTGAGCACCATCACCAGCGACGTGGCGATCTCGGCCGGCAGTACCCCGAAGCTGCCCTGGCGGCGCATCCCGACGCTCACCTCGGTCGCCGCGACCTCGGTCGCCGCGCTGGCGACCCGGTCGACGATGCCGTCGAACTCGACCGCCTCGTCGCTCGACATCGACAGCGTCTCGTGCACGAGGGCGATCGAGGCGACCCGGCGGACGGACTCCTCCAGGGCCACCCGGGCCTCCGGCATGGACACCCGGCGGGCCTGCAACCGCAGCAACGCGGCCACCGTCTGAAGGTTGTTCTTGACCCGGTGGTGGATCTCCCGGATGGTGGCGTCCTTGGTGATCAGCGCCCGATCCCGGCGGCGGACCTCGGTGATGTCCCGCACCAGCACCAGCGCGCCGATCGGTACGCCGGCGGGCATCAACGGCAGCGCCCGGGTGAGCATCGTGGCCCCGCGCGCGTCGATCTCCCGGCGGGGCGGGGCCTCGCCCCGCAGCGCGGCCAGGATCCCGGTCGCCGCCTCGGTGCCGTCGAGCGGGTCGCCGGCCAGTCGGCGGTGCAACGCCGCCAGGTCCTCACCCACCAGGTGCGAGGCGTAACCCAACCGCCGGTACGCCGACTGGGCGTTCGGGCTCGCGTAGGTGACCTTGCCCCCGGCGTCGAGGCGTACCAGGCCGTCACCGACGCGGGGCGCGGACGTTGTCTCGCCCGGGTGCCGGGGCGGCGGGAAGGTGCCGTCCGCGATCATCTGGGCGAGGTCGTCGGCCGTGGTCAGGTAGTTGAGTTCGAGCTGGCTGGGCGTTCGCGCGGTGGAGAGGTTGGTGTCCCGGCCGACCACGGCGATCACCTCGCCGGCCTCGCCGTCGGCGGTGCGCAGCCGGACCGGGATCGCCTCGTGCCGGGCGGGCACGTCGCCGTACCAGACCGGGTCTCCTTCGCGCCAGATCCGCCCCTGGGAGTAGGCGACCGCCAGGTGGGCCACCTCCGAGCCGCCGATGATGCGGCCCACCTGGTCGTCCTGGTACGCGGTCGGCGCGGTGGTGGGGCGCACCTGGGCGACGCAGAGGAACGTGCCCTCGGCGTCGACCGGCACCCAGAGCAGCAGGTCGGCGAAGGACAGGTCGGAGAGCAACTGCCAGTCACCGGCGATCCGGTGCAGGTGGTCGATGTCGGCCGGACGGAGGTGGGTGTGCTCCTCGGCGAGGTCGCGCAGCGTGGACACGGTGACCAGGGTGCCACGCCGCGCCGCGCCTCACATCGTCGCGGTGACCTTCTTCAGGCCGCGCGGCGCGTCCGGGTCCTCGCCGCGGGTGAGCGCCAACGCCAGCGCCAGGCGCTGCAACGGCAGGATGTCCAGCAGCGGGGCGTACCGCTCGTCGACCTCGGGGACGGCGAGCCGCGCGGTGCCCGGCACGTCGGCGGAGCCGACCACCACCACGTCGGCGCGGCGCTCGCCGAGCCGGGGCAGCACCTCGCCCATCGACCGGCCGCCGGGGCCGGAGCCGACCACGGCGAGGACCGGGACCTCCGGATCGGTCATCGCGAGCGGGCCGTGCAGCAGGTCGGCGCCGGAGAAGGCGAGCGCCGGCAGGTACGAGGTCTCCATCAGCTTCAGCGCCGCCTCGCGGGCGGTCGGGTAGGCGTACCCCCGGCCGGTGGTGACGAGTTGGCGGGCGAAGCGGTATCGCGGCGCGAGTTGGGCCGGGGTGTCGTCGGCGAGGGTGCGGGCGGCCAGGTCGGGCAGCGCGGCGAGCGCCTCGCTCTCGGCCGTGGGGAGTACGCCGTCGCCGGCCCGGATGCCCTCCACCAGCATCAGCAGGGCGAGCAGCTCGGCGGTGTACGTCTTCGTCGCCGCCACCGCGCGCTCGTGGCCGGCGGCGATGTCGATGCTCAGCTCGGCCGTCTCGACAAGCGGGGAGTCGGGGGCGTTGGTCACCGCGAGGGTGAGCGCGCCGGAGGCCCGCGCGGCGCGCAGCACCTCGGCCAGGTCGGGCGAGCCACCGCTCTGGCTGACCCCGACGACGAGGGCGTCGGACAGGTCGGGGCGTGCGCCGAAGAGGGTGACCACGCTCGGCGAGGCGAGCCCGGCGGGCAGGCCGAGCCGGATCTCGGTCAGGTATGCCCCGTAGAGGGCGGCGTGGTCGGAGGTACCCCGGGCGGTGAAGACGACGTGCCGTGGTCGACGCTCGGCGACGACGGCGGCCACCCGGGCGATCGCCGCCGCGTTGGCGGTGTCGAGCAGGCGCGCGTAACCGGCCGGCTGCTCGTCGATGTCGGCGGCCATTCCCGACCCTGCACGTGACACGGACACTCCCCTCCTGCGCGATTGCCGCGCGTTTCCTGCTCAGTCTTGCACCCTTCTGCTGGCCAGAGCAATTATTCGAGCAGTAGTGCGCAGTTGATCACTTGATCATCTCAATATCAACTACGCTGGCCCCGCCGAGAAACTGCGACGAGAGGACACCGTGCCCGAGGGAAGGGACAACCCCGCGCTCTCCGCGACGGAGGAGCTGGCCCTGGCCCGGCTGGCACTGGGCGAGGGTGACCTGCACCACGCCGCCCGCCACCTCGCTGGCGCGTTGGCACGAGCGCCCACCCTGCCCGAGGTGCACGAGACGCTTGCCCACCTCGCCGCGGCCGACGGAGGAGGCCTCGACCTCTTTCCGATCAACCACCACACCTTCGTGGGCGCGGTCGTCGCCCGTGCCCACCTACTGGCCGCCGCCGGCCGCCCCGCCGAAGGGCTGGAACTGCTCGCCGCCGCGACCGGCCACGCGCCGGGCGCCGAGTGGGCGGGCGTGCCCTGGGTGACCGCTCCCGAACTGGCCGAACGGCTGGACCCGGGCCGCCTGGCCCGCGTCCTCATGCAGGTCTGCGCGGCGCTCGGCGACCCGGTGCCGCGCGCCGGCCGGGCCGCCCTCACGCCGTACCTCACGCTGGCCCGCAACGCTGTCACCGTCCATCCGGAGAACGGGACGCTGCTGGGCGCGGCGTCCGCGCTGGCCCGGCGTCTCGGCGAGGTCACGCTGGCGATCCGCTGGGCCAGCCGAGGGGTACGGAGCCAGCCGTCGAAGATGGGCGAGGTCTGGCTCGGGTACGCGTACCGCAGCGCGGGACGGACCCGCGACGCCCTCGCGGCCCTGTACCGGGCAGTCGATCTGGACCCCGACGACCTGGCCGTCTATGCCGACATCGCCGGCACCCTGGCCGACATCGGCCGGCTCGACGACGCGCTGGAGTGGACCGAGCGGGCGCTGGCCCGGGACCCGACGTTCGACTGCGCGGTGCACACGACGCACCGCCTGCGGCACCTGCGCGACGGCGACGTGTCCCACCTGGTCGCGCTCGCCGACTTCATCCGTGACCACCCGGACGACAGTCACGAGCACGGCGACCTGGCCCAGTGCTGTCGGGCGCGGCCCTGGCTCGGGCAACTGACGCCGGCCGGCGGGCCCCTGCTGGACGCGCTGCGCCAGGCGGTCGCCGACGACGACAACGGCATCGGCGGTGTCGTACACCTCACGGCGGCAGCCCCACCGAGCGCACTGCGGACGGTGACGTCCGTGGCGCCTGGGCTGCACATCGAGGTGGCGGGCGCGGTCGAGCCGGACCCGCGCGAGCCCCGGCGCGCCTCCGCACGGCGGCTCTGGACCTTCACGGGGCACCTGCCGACGCCGGCGCTTCCCGGGCCCTCGGCGGTGGCGGTCGAGCGGATCGGTCAGGTGGCCCAACCGGCGTGGCCGCACCCACCCGCCGCCTACGACGCGGCGGTCGGTCTGGCCGGTCTCGACGTGGACGACCTGCTCGGGTTGCTGGTGCGTCCGCCCGCCGCGCCGGCCAACGCGCTGGGCCGGTTGCTGGCCGCGCAGGATCCGTCGATCTGGGTACGCGCCGTTCAGGTGTGGGCCTGCCTGGGGCTGCTGCACCAGCGCACCGACGAGCCCTGGGACGGCTCGACGAGACGACAGGTGCTGCTCGACCTGGTCTGGGGCGTGGAGGACTGGGTCACCGAGGCGGCGCTGTTCGCCCTGGTCACCGCCGCCTGGGTGGACCCGGAGGCGCGGTCGGACGTGGCCCGGGTGGTGGCGGAGCGGTTGGCCGACGTGGCGACGGTGGCCCAGACGCGGCCGGTGCCGATCGCGACCTCGCTGGCCCACCTCGCGCTGGCCGCCCCGGCCGTCGATCCGGTCACCACGGCCCTGGCCACCCGGATGCTCGGTGAGCGGGCCCCCCGCCTTCCCCGCCCCCGCAACCCGCTACGCCGTCTCTGGCAGCGCCTGACCCACCGACGCTGAGTGTTCCGCGCACACGCGAGAAGCGCCCCGCCGAGGATCGGCGGGGCGCTTCTTCGGGGGAGGATCAGGCGACCGGGGCCTTGCCGAGGGCGACCTCGGCGTCTTCCTCCGGTGTCGCCTGCGCCGGCGCCTCGTTGGCGGTGCGCAGCGGGATCTCCTTGATGAACCAGGCGAGCACCGGGATCGCCACGGTGAACAGCACGGCCCAGAGGAACACGTGCGAGATCGCGTCGGCCAGGCCGCTGAGGACCAGCTCCTGCGCCTGGGCGGGGAGCTGCTTGAGCTTCTCCAGGTCCATCCCACCGCCGCTGGACTCGCCGCCGAAGGCCGCGCCGGCGGCGGAGTCGGCCAGCCGGTTGGCGAAGATCGCGCCGAACAGCGAGATGCCGAACGAGCCGCCGATCGACCGGAAGAACGTGGCCGCGCCACTCGCCGCGCCCAGGTCCTTCTGCTCCACGCTGTTCTGCGCGATCAGCATCGAGGTCTGCATGAGGAAGCCCATGCCGACGCCGAGCACGACCATGTAGAGCGAGGACGTCAGCTTGCTGGTGTTGGTGTCGAGCATGGACAGCAGGGCCATGCCGCCGGCCATCACCACACCACCGACGATCGGGTACGCGCGGTACTTGCCGTTCTTGGTGATCGCCCGGCCGACGGCGAGCGAGACGACGAGCATGCCGAACATCAGTGGCAGCAGCAGCAGACCGCTGTTGGTGGCCGAGGCCCCCTGGACGGTCTGCTGGTACAGCGGCAGGAAGTTCATGGCGCCGAACATCGCGAAGCCGAGCAGGAAGCCGACCACCGAGATCAGCGCGAAGTTGCGGTTGGCGAAGAGCGTCAACGGCAGGATCGGCTCCGGGACCCGACGCTCCACCAGGCCGAACGCCACAAGCGTCACCAGCGCCAACGCGGCGAGGCCGAAGATCTGCGGCGAGGTCCAGTCGTACTCGTTGCCGCCCCACGTGGTGATCAGGACGATCGCGGTGATGCCCACCGAGAGCAGCCCGGCGCCGAGCCAGTCGATCCGGTGCTCGGTCCGGTACTTCGGCAGGTGCATGGTGGTGATGAGCACGAGCAGCGCGATGCCACCCAGCGGCAGGTTGACGTAGAACGCCCACCGCCAGGAGAGGTTGTCGGTGATGAAGCCACCGACCAGCGGGCCGGCCACCATGGCGATGGCCATGATGCCGGCGATCATGCCCTGGTAGCGCCCGCGCTCGCGGGGCGGGACCAGGTCGCCGA
Source organism: Micromonospora sp. NPDC049662 (assembly GCF_040675055.1). Lineage (NCBI taxonomy): Bacteria > Bacillati > Actinomycetota > Actinomycetes > Micromonosporales > Micromonosporaceae > Micromonospora > Micromonospora sp. NPDC049662. The sequence goes on along the minus strand of NZ_JBFAOC010000041.1, from coordinate 2,293 downwards.
TGATCGCCATGACGCCGACCATCAGGCCGCCCGCGCCCAGGCCCTGCACGGCCCGGAAGGCGATGAGCTGCACCATGCCGTCCTCGGGCCCGCCGAAGATCCCGGAGCCGGCCATGCCGCAGAGGGCCGAGCCGACGAGGAAGATGACGACCGAGGTCAGGAAGACCGACTTGCGGCCGTAGAGGTCACCGAGCTTGCCCCAGATCGGGGTGGAGACGGTGGTACCCAGGACGTACGCGGTGACCACCCAGGTGAAGTGGTTGAGGCCGCCGAACTCGCCGACGATCCGCGGCAGCGCGGTGCTGACGATCATGTTGTCGAGCATCGCGAGCATCATCGCGATCATCAGCCCGAACAGCACGACCCGTACATTGGGTCGCACGTCGGCCTGGGTTGCCTGAGTCATGGGTAAGCTCCCCCCGAGGTTTGTCGTACTTACTTGCCGCCCGGCTAGTCACCTTACTAGCCGCACGGTAAGTTGGATACCGGCACGCGGTCAAACGAATTGGAGGGCGTGGGTGAGGGAGAGCACAGGCGGCACCCGGGAGCGGATCAAGGCCGTCGCGTTGGAGCTCTTCACCGAGCAGGGGTACGAGAAGACCTCGCTACGGGAGATCGCCGAACGCCTCAACGTCACAAAGGCCGCGCTCTACTACCACTTCAAGAGCAAGGACGACATCGTCGCCAGCTTCGTGGAGGATCGGCTCGACCAGATGGACGCGCTGACCACCTGGGGCGAGTCACAGCCGGCGACCCTGGAGACTCGGCGCACGCTGATCTCCCGCTACGCCGACACGATGTTCGGCGGCGACATGCCCTCGGTGATGCGCTTCTTCGAGCAGAACCAGACCGTGCTCAAGAGCCTCTCCTCCGGCCAGCAGATGCGCGGCCGGATGATGCAGCTCGCCAACGCGCTCTGCCGCGGCGACGACTCCCCCGCCGCCCAACTCCGCGCCGCGCTGTCCCTCTTCGCCGTGCACACGAGCTGGTTCGCCGTACGGGCGCCGGGCATCACCGACTCCGAGCGCCGCCGGCTAGCGCTGGAGGTCGCCGACGAGTTGCTGGCCGCGATCGGCACTCCGCGAGACGGGGACGCCACCCCGACCAGCCCGGCCAACGCTCGCGGCTGACGGGCCGACGGTCAGCCGCGGGACAGCTCCAGCCGCAGGCCGAGCAGAGCCACTCCGGCCGCCGGCGACCAGTCCTTCTCCGGCGTCCGCACGAACCCGAGACGCTCGTAGAGCCGGTGGGCCGACACGGCCATCCCCGCGCGGACGCAGATCACGACCGCCGTGCAACCCAGCTCGGCGGCCCGGTCGACGCAGGCGCGCGCCAGCGCCACGCCGACACCCCGCCCCTGGGCGGCCGGGTCGACGGCCAGCATGCGGAACTCCGCCTCGCCCGGCCCGGACAGCTCGGCGAACAGGGTGCCCGGCAGCACGAAGGTCACCGAGCCGAGCACCGATCCGGTCGCCTCGTCCACCGCGACCAGCACCTCGCCGGCGGCGGCCCGGGTCGACACGTCGGCCAGTACCGCCGCGTAACCGTGCTCACCCTTGAGCTGACCATCCGCCTCGTACGCGGCCACGGTCAGGCGGGCGACCCCCGGGAAGTCGGCCGGATCGGCGAGCCGGACCAGCAGGCCGGTCAACCGATCACCGCGATCAGGTCACCGTCCTGCACCACGTCGCCCTCGTGGACGGCGAGCTGCTGGACCACGCCGTCGGCCTCCGCGACGACCGGGATCTCCATCTTCATCGACTCGAGGATCACCAGGGTGTCGCCCTCGGACACGGTGTCGCCCGCCGACGCGACGACCTTCCAGACGTTCGCCACCATCTCGGCGCGGATCTCCTCGGCCATGTCCACGGCCCTCCCTTTTCGCGATGTGCCTGCCGACGTATCCAATCACGCGAGGCTGGGGCATGGGTGCGCAGCGGCGCGGGTCGGCCCCGGCGGCAGGGACGGGGTGTCGGTCGCACTACCATCAGCGGGTCGGACCCGACGCCGGGCGGCGGCGTGGATGCAACCGGCGCGAGGCCGCGCGCGAGACGGATCCGACCCATCACGAGGAGGTCAGCATGGCGAAGAAGGCCCGGAAGAAGAAGGCCCGGAAGAAGAGCAGCGCGAACCACGGTAAGCGCCCCAACTCCTGAACGTGCCGACGGGCCGACAGCCCGTCGACGGTCAGCTCACCCCGGCCGAGGCCGGGTACACCGGTTGGCCCGGGCGGTGTGAGACCGGACCGACACCCTGTTTTTTTTTAGTGTAGGCCAAGCTAAGAACCAGAACC
>NZ_JBFAOC010000040.1:0-56864 GCF_040675055.1 Micromonospora sp. NPDC049662 | reverse complement strand
ACCCCCGTGGTACCTGTTGGTCCCGGGGGTCCAGCGGTCTCAGCTCCGGCGCGGGGCGGGGGGCCGGCGGGGGCCCCCCCCGGGGGGGGGGGCCCCCCCCGGCCTGGTGTCGCGCGGGCAGTCCGGCCCGGCCCGGGGCCGGCGCCGGATAGCCGGGGGGCGTGGCCGGCCGGACGCCGGCGGGGCGCGCGGACGACGGCCCGGTCGCCGTGAACGGGAACGGCACGTGCACGAACGGGTTGCCGTGCCGGATCAACGCCTCGATCTGCCGCTCGTTGAGCCCGTGCGCCTCCAGGACCCGACGCCCCCAGCGGTGCAGGCGGCACGGGTAGGACGCGCCGTCGTTGCGGCACAGCGGTCCGGTCGGCCACTCCTCGGCGGTGTGCACGACCACCGCCCGGACCGCGAGCCGGACATCCTCGGGGGTCAGTGGCGCCGGCATCGGCACCTCACCCAGCACCTGGTCGATGGGATCCGTCGACTGCTCACCAACACGCACGGCAGGCCTCCCGCAGCTCGGCAGCGGTACGGCGGACTGACCGCACCGACATCCTCGGGCAGTGGTACGGCCGGCATCGGACGAAGGTTCAATTCCGGTACGCGGTAAGCAGATCCTCCGGCGATAGCACACGGAGCCCATCGACGGCGGTGCCGCTACGCGACACGGCAACGGTCGGTACCGATTCGTCCGCTCCGGGTAGCCGGGACCGGTGAAGAAGTAGTCGGCCCAGGTCATGGGCGTCGAAGGGCCGGTTCTCCTGCCACTTCACCGAGCCGACGAAGCAGATGCGCTCAGCGACCGGCCCCCGATCGGCACCGACGATGTCGATCTCCGGGTCGTTCGTACGCGTCCAATAGCCGCCGATCGCCGACGCTTCGGCCGGCAGCGTGTCTCCGGGCAGCCGGCGCATCGTCTCGCGGACGACAGGCTCGATCGCCCGACCCCGCCAGGACGTCCACGATCGCAGGATCCGCTGCAGGGTCAGGTCACCTCGCCCACGCTCGATCTCGGCCAGGTGGGGCCCCAGGAACGACAGCCAGAAACGCAAGTACGGGTCAGCCACCGCATACCTCGTTTCCCGTGACGGCTTGGTCGACAGCGGGACGGTGACCTCCACGGCCCGCTTCTGGGTCAGCAGACCCAGGGCACGGTTCAGGGACGCCTGCGGTAGGTCCCCCGCCGCACGGGAGATCAGCGTAAAGGTCCGTTCACCGGAGCCGATGGCCCGCAGCACCAGACCTGCCTGGGACTGGGGTGGAAACTCCGCCGCGAGCGCGCGTTCGCCGCTGACCAGCAGGGCCGAGGTCGGATCGCGTACCGCGTCGGCCAGATAGTCGTGCACCGACGCACCGGTCGGCCACTCGTCGAGGATCAGCGGCAGACCCCCGGACACCAGGTAGGCGTCGAACGCGTCGGCGGCGGAGAGGTCGAGCATGTCGCGGACATCGGCCGGGCTCAGCGGAGGGACGACCATCTCGGTGGCCCGCTGGTGGAACGGCCGACCATAGTCGTTCAAGGCCTCCATCATGGCCAGGTCCGAGCCGACGCAGATCAGCAGGACCGGCCGCCGGGACAGCTCGCGGTCGAAGACCTTCTGCAGCGTGCCCTCGAAACCCGGATCGCTCGCGATGAGGTACGGCATCTCGTCCAGGACGACGACGCTCGGCCGATCGGTCGGCAGGGCGGCGACGAGCAGGGTGAGCGCGGCGTCCCAGGTCCGTGGCTGCTGCTCGCTCAGCAGTTGCGCTTCGGGCAACGTGGAGGCGGCCGCCGCTTCCACGAAGAGGGCGAGGTCGGCGGCGGCAGAGGGCTGCGCGGAGGCGGTGAAGAAGAGGTGGGGGACCTCAGCCCGCTCGACGAACTCCTCCACGAGCCGGGACTTGCCGACCCGGCGGCGGCCGCGCATGAGCAGCGCGCGCCCCGGCCGACCAGCCCGGCCACCGCGAGCTACCCGGGCGAGCATTCCGTCGAGCAAGGCCAGCTCTCGCTCTCGTCCCACGAAACCGTCCATGAACCACCCCTGATGCTGTCATTTTTGGAACACTCAAAAATGAGTGTATCAACGACAGTGGCGCGAGCCAGCTCGCAAGCTCAGACGAGGTCGGCGTCGTGCACGAGCAGGGCCACCTGGACCCGGTTGTTGAGGTCGAGTCGGGTCAGCAGCCGGGAGACGTACGCCTTCACCGTCGCCACGCTCATGAACAACTCCCCCGCGATCTCGGCGTTGGTGTAGCCCCTGCCCAGGGCGATGGCGACCTGCCGTTCCCGCTCGCTGAGCGCGGCGAGCAGGCGCAGCGCCCGTTCGCGTCGCGGATCGGGGCCGGGCGGGCCCGGGTTGGCGGCGGTCACGTGGTTGATCAGCGTGCGCGTCACCGACGGGGAGAGCATCGCCTCGCCCCCGGCGACCCGGCGTATCGCGTGCACGATGTCCACCGGCGGGGTGTCCTTGAGCAGGAAACCGGCCGCTCCGGCGCGCAATGCCCGGAGCACCTGCTCGTCGGCGTCGAAGGTGGTCAGCACCAGCACCTCGGGCGGGTTCGGTTGCCCGCGCAGCGCCTCGGTGGCGGCCAGCCCGTCCACCCGGGGCATCCGGATGTCCATCAGCACCACGTCCGGGGCGTACGCGGCGACCGCGGCGGGAACCTCGCCGCCGTCGGCCGCCTCGCCCACCACCCGCAGGTCCGGCAGGCCGCCGAGGATCATCGAGAGCCCCGCGCGGACCAACGCGTCGTCGTCCACGATCAGCACCCGCACCGGCTTCGGCCCCGCCCCGGCGGTCGGACCAGCGTCGTGGGCGCTGGGCACGTCAGGAGAGCCGGGACCGCTGGGCTGTGCGGTCACGCCGGCCACGGCAGCCAGGCCGCCAGTCGGAAGTCGCCGGTGTCGTCCCGCCCGTAGGCGAGCCGGCCGCCGGCCAGGGCGACCCGTTCGCTGATGCCGACCAGGCCGGTGCCCGCGCCCGGGAGCGTGCCGCCGACCGGAGTGCCCACCGGCCATCGATTGGCGATCGCCACGGTCAGCCCGCTGCCCGGACCACCGGTCACGTCCACGGTGACGACCGCGCCGGCCGCGTGCTTACGGGCGTTGGTCAGACCCTCCTGCACGATCCGGTAGGCGGCCCGGCCCAGCGCCGCCGGCACCTCCGCCGGCCGCGCCACACCGTCGCTGACGTTGACCCGCACGCCGGCCGTCCGCGACTCGTCGATCAGGGCCGGAAGGTCGGCGAGGGTGGGCTGGGGCGGCTCGGGCGCGTCGCCGGCGCCGTCGCCGTCGCCCTCGGCCCGGAGCACCCCGATGACCTCCCGCAGGTCCTGCAGGGCCGCGTGGGCGCTGCCCCGGATCACCCCGGCGGCTCGGGCCACCTCGTCGGCGGGCGCGTCGGGGCGGAACTCCAGCGCTCCCGCGTGCAGGCTGAGCAGGGAGATCCGGTGGGCCAGCACGTCGTGCATCTCCCGGGCGATGCGGGTGCGCTCGAGGTGGCGGGCCTGGGCGACGCGCAACTGCTGCTCGGCCTCGGCCCGCTCGGCGCGTTCGCGTAGCGAGACGATCAACTGCCGGCGGGCCCGCACGAACATCCCCCAGGCCAGCACGGCCAGGGTGATCACCGCGCCCCAGGACACGGTGAGCCAGTACGGCATGGCCGGATCGGGACGCGCCCAGCTGAAGACCAGGTTGGTGAGCAGGCCGACACCGGTGACCGCCACCGCGACGGCCGTCCGGCGGTGCACCACCACGGTGAAGTACACGATCACCAGCGGGATCGCGGCGGCCATCGAGAACATGCTCAGCGGCAGGGTGGCCAGCGCCAACCCCAGCGGCCACCGGCGACGCACCCAGAGCAGACCGCAGCAGACCAGCCCGATCAGCGCATCCACGCCGACCATCCAGTCGTGCGGAAGCGGGACGGCCGCCTCAGGGGTGGGCGAGAGGCTGTCGACGGTGGCGAACAGCACCCAGAGCAGGCTGATCAGGAAGGCCAGGCTGTCCACCACCCAGTCCCGGGTGGTGCGACGCGGACGGGCACGCTCGGGCTCCGCCGGCACCACCAGCTCCCCGGGCAACAGCCAGGGGTGCTCGGGGACGGCGATGCTGGTCACGCGCCCATGCTAGGCAGCTACCGGCCCGGACAACCAGCTACCAAAGTCTCGACCCGGGCGTCGACCAAGGTAGCTGCGGCACCGACCAGCGGCCGCAGCGGATGGCCGGCCGGCGGCGGCAGGCTCGACCGCATGATCACCGTGGAGAACCTGACCAAGCGGTACGGGCCGCACCCGGCGGTGGACGACGTGTCGTTCCAGTGCGAGCCCGGCACCGTCACCGGCTTCCTCGGTCCCAACGGGGCCGGCAAGTCGACCACCATGCGCATGATCTGCGGGCTCACCACACCGACCGCGGGTCGCGCCACCGTCGCCGGGCACCCCTACCGGGAGCTGCCCAACCCGGGACGGGAGGTCGGTGTCCTGCTGGACGCCTCCGCCCAGCACGCGGGCCGCACGGGCCGCGAGGCGTTGACGCTGTCCGCGTACACCCTGGGTTTGAGCAGGCGCGAGGTCGCCGCGAAGCTCGACCTGGTCGGGTTGAACGCGGTGGCGGCGAAGCGTCGGGTACGGGCGTACTCGCTGGGCATGCGTCAGCGGCTCGGCCTGGCGCAGGCGCTGCTCGGCGACCCCCGGGTGTTGATCCTCGACGAGCCGGCGAACGGCCTGGACCCGGAGGGGATCTTCTGGATGCGGGGTCTGCTGCGCGACTTCGCCGACCGGGGCGGCACGGTGCTGCTCTCCTCCCACCTGCTGCGCGAGGTGGAGGCGGTCGCGGACCGGCTGGTGGTGATCGGGGGTGGCCGGATCGTGGCCCAGGGCCGCAAGGACGAGCTGCTGGCCGGCGGCGGCACGGTGGTGCGGGCGCGCGACGACGGGGCATTGCGTCGGGCGCTGGAGGCGGCCGACCTGACCCCCACCGACAGCCCCGACGGCCTGCTCGTGCCGGCGGACGCCGAGACGGTCGGCCAGGCCGCGGCCGACGCCGGCGTCGCGCTGGCCGAGCTGCGCCCGGCCGGCAGCGGCGGCCTCGAACAGCTCTTCCTCACCCTGACCGCCGGCGAATCCACCCGAGAGGCCGTCCGATGACCACCACCACCGCCGCACCCACCGCCGGGGCCGTCGCGCCCCGGCACCATTCCCCGGTACGCCGACCGTCACTGCTCCGGCTCACCGCCGTCGAACTGCGCAAGCTCGTCGACACCCGGGCCGGCCGCTGGCTGCTGATCACCATCGGCCTCGTCGTCGTCGCGGTCGTCACCCTCCTGCTGATCTACGCGGAGGACGCCGAACAGACCTTCGGCACCTTCTTCGTGACCTCGCTGCTGCCCGCCAACGTGCTCCTGCCGGTGCTGGGCATCCTGTCGATCACCAGCGAGTGGTCCCAGCGCACCGCCCTCACCACGTACGCGCTGGTCCCCCGGCGGGAACGGGTGGTGACCGCGAAGCTGATCGCGGTGGTGCTGGCCGCGATCGCCTCCGTGCTGGTCGCCCTCGCCGTCGCCAGCATCGGGACGCTCGTGGCGTCGGCCACGGGCGGTGCGGGCACCTGGCAGGTCGGCGCGACGCTGATCGTCAACGGGGTGATCGTCCAGGTGGCCGTGGTGCTGATGGGTGCCGCCTTCGGTCTGCTGCTGCTCAACCCGCCGTTGGCGATCGTCGGCTACCTGCTGCTGCCGACCCTCTGGTCGGTGCTCGGCGAGATGGTCCGGCCCCTGCGCGGTCCGGCCGGGTGGCTGGACACCAGCCGGACCATGGACCCGTTGTTCAGCAGCGATGCGCTCACCGGCGAACAGTGGGGGCGGCTGGCGGTGTCCCTGCTCGTCTGGATGGTCCTTCCGTTGGCCGCCGGCCTGGTCCGGACGCTGCGCCGCGAGGTGTCCTGACCATGGACGCGGCCGACTACCGCCCCCGCACAGTGGTCACCGGTGGTCCGCTGGAACTGGTCGTCCTGTGGGGTGGCTTTCCGCTGCTCGGCGCGGGCGCCGGTTGGCTCCTCGCCGCGTCGACGGGATGGCTGGCCCGGCTGTCGTGGGTGCCGTTCGGCGACCTCATCAGGTGGTTGGACCGGCTGCCCGAGCCGCCGGCGACCCTCGGCGCGATGGCCGTCGGCGTCCTGGGCGGCCTGGTCGTCGCCGGGGTCGGCACCGCCGAACGGCTGATCGTCACCGTGGACTCCACGCAGGTCCGGCTGCGCCGCGCCGACCAGGTACGCACCGTCGCACGGGCCGACACCCGGGCCGCCTTCCTGGCCGACAAGCACCTGGTGCTGCTCGACGGCGACGGCGCGGAACTCGTCCGGGAGTCGACGGACCTCCCGGCGGCCCACCTGGCGGCGGCGTTCCGCGCGCACGGCTGGGCCTGGACGGACGACGATCCGCACCGCTCGGCGTACCGGCTGTGGGTGCCCGACCTGCCGGGGCTGCCGGTCGGCGCGGACGCTCTGCTGCGCGCCCGGGAGCGGGCTCTCGGACGGGACCACCGCGACGACGTACGGGAGCTGCGCCGCGAACTCGGCCGGCTCGGAGTGGTGCTGCGCGACGAGGGCGGACGCCAGTACTGCCGGACCGTCGCCCGGCGGGCGGGACAGTCGACTTCGGCAGAGCGGGAGCCGGAGGGGCGGTAGCGTCTGTTCCAGCAGATCCTGGGAGCGCGCGATGACCGAGCAGCAGCCGTACCGGGTGGTGTCCCGACACCCCGGCTTCGAGCTGCGCCGCTATCCGGCTCACCTGGTGGCCGAGATGCGGATCCAGGCGTCGTTCACCCGGGCGCCGATCGAGGCGTTCCGGCCGCTGGCCGCGTACGTCGGGGGCGCCAACCGGGCCCGACAGCCGGTCGGGTCGGCGCTGCCGGCGACGTCCACGGCCGACGGCGCGACGAAGATCCCGATGACGCTGCCGGTCGTCCAGGTCGAGGGCGAGTGGCCGGGCGCGTACCTGATCCAGTTCGTTCTGCCGGCCACCGTCACCGCCGCGACGGTGCCCGAGCCGGTGGACGCCCGGGTACGGATCCACGAGGTCCCGGCCCAACTGGCGGCGGCGATGCGGTTCTCCGGCCGGTGGACGGAGCGGGCGTTCAGCCAACGGGCCACCATGCTGGGCCGGTCGGTGACGGCCGCCGGGCTGCAGCCCACCGGCGCCATCCGGTACGCGCGTTTCGACCCGCCGTGGAAGCCGTGGTTCCTGCGCCGCAACGAGGTCGTGCTGCCGGTCGTCGAGTGAGCTGAGTGGGCTGCCTACGGTCTTGGGCGCGGGAGCATCCGGTCCGGACGCTCCCGCGCTCACTAAGATCAGCTGACGTACACCGGCGCGCTGGTCGCCGACTGGAAGTCGGTCGATGTGCCGGGATAGACGACACGCCAGTAACCGGCCGTCTTCTTGTAGATCGACGTGGCGAAGTCGTAACTGCCGCCCGCATAGATGGTGGCCGGCGTAGCCCAAGTGCCGTCTTCGCCGGTGGCCGAGAACTGCACCTTCAGTGGCACCGTCCCGGGGGACAACCCACCGGTGAACTCCATCTCACCGCTGAGGGTCACGGTCGTCGCGTTCTCCCGGACCGCCGAGAAGCTCCGGAAGGCGGCCGGCTGGAGCACGGAGATGTTCGTGCTGGCGATCGCGGGGCTGACGAACTCGTCGTTCATCGAGTAACCGACCTGGAGGCGGCCGGACTCGTACGGCGAGGTGGTCAGCGAGTAACGACCGTCCGCGGCCGTGGTGGCAGAGCCGAGGAACGTGCCGCAGTAGTCGGCGCTCATGCAGAGGGAAACCCCCGGCTGCGCACCAGGCACCGGCACCCAACCCTCCGGCGTCCGCCAGGTCAGCTGGCCGCTAACCGTGACGGTCTCATCCTTGAGGATCTTGGGTCGATCCGCCTCGATGGTGATCCGCATCGGCCGCTTGTTGATCGCGATGGTGGTCTCGCCCGACCGCGACGAGCCGTGGAAGAGATGGTCGTTGTCGTAGCTGTAGGCCGCGTACACCATCTCGTCCTTGCGACCGATCGTGACCGTGCCGGTGAAGGAACCATCGGCCCTGGTGGTGACCGCTTCCCAACTAGAGTCGGCGTTCACCGACATGGGGAACCTCCCCAGGGACCTGATCTCGCCGCTGCCCGGCCAGCGACCCTTGAGCCATCCCCGCACTGTCACGTTGCGGTTCTCGTAGGTCACCGTGGTGCGGTTCAGCGTGACGTTCTCGAAGAACGTGACCACCGAGTAGTTCAGGTCGCCGGCATCGGTCTGAGTGACGTGGTGACCGGCCTCGTCGGTGACCTCCACGTCGACCCGGTAGTAACCGAGCTTGTCGAGGATGATCGGGTTGGATCGCCACACCCCGTCACGCTCGGTGCCGGACTGTAGGTAGAAGTCCTCCTGAACGGCGACCTCTGACCCGGTGTTGTACTCCCGGATGTGCGCACGGACGTCGGTGACGTCGCTCGGTGACGTAATGGACACCAGCAACGTCCCCAGATCGAGGTCGTAGTCGCTGTGCGCGGACGTGACGATCGGAATCTCGTCGGCGTGTGCGGTCGCGGGAAGCCCCACGATCGCGGTCGCTGCGGCGACGGCGACCGCCACAGCAAAACGGGAACGGATCAAAGCTGACCTCCAGGAAGGACCGGCGATTCGCTTCGTGGCGGCCGGCAGTGGGAGCCTACCGATCGGGTCCGACAGCTACGTCCACCCCGCTAGGCTGACGTCGTACCCATGTGGACGGAGGAGCCATGACCCGGTACGTCGCCCTGCTGCGCGGGGTCAACGTCGGCAGCGCCCGCCTCGCGATGGCCGACCTGCGCCGGATCGTCACCGACCTCGGCCACGACGACGTCACGACGTACCTGCAGAGCGGCAACGTGGTCTTCGGCAGCACGGTGCGCGACGCGGAGAAGCTCGCCGCCGGCATCGAGCGGGCGCTCACCGACGAGCTGGGGCTCACCGTGCCGGTGCTGGTGCGCAGCGGCCGGGAGTTGGCGGCGGTGGCCGGCGGCAACCCGTACGCCGAGCTCGACGACGACCCGAAGCGGCTGCTGGTGGCCTTCCTCGCGACCGCTCCGAAGAAGTCGCTTGTCGACGCGCTCACCGTGCCCGGTGGCGAGAACGTGGCGTTCACGGTGACCGGCCGCGAGGTCTTCCTGCACTTCCCCGACGGCGGTTACGGGCGGACGAAGTTCACCAACGCGTACCTGGAGAAGCAGCTCGGCGTGGTGGGCACCACCCGCAACTGGAAGTCGGTGCGCACCCTGGCGGAGCTGGCGGCCGGCTGACCGGGCGGGCGTGCGACGCCCGCCCGGGACCGGTCAGAAGTGGTACGCGGTCTCGTACTCGGGCACCAGTACCCGGCTGCGCGGCGAGATCCGACGCACCGCCGCGACCATCTCGTCGAGGCGGGCGCGGTCCGCCGGCGCGACGACCGGCGGGTTCCGCAACGGCGTCTCGAAGTTGTCCCAGTGCACCGGCACCACGACCTTCGGATAGTCCAGACCGGCCAGCAGCCGGGGCAGGTAGTCGGCGGTGGTGGTGGCGCTCTGCATGGCCACCATCGCCACGTCCGGCGCCAGGCCGGTGAGGTTGCGCTCGGCGACGTCGCTGGCCCCGGTGAGGTAGACCGACGGGCCGCCCGCGACCCGCAGCAGGTAGCCCAACGTGTCGCCCTCCGGCAGGTCCGCGATGGTCGCCGGCCGCGCCGGCTGACTCACCCGCACCCCGGGAAAGGCCACCGAGTACGACGCGTTGCGGCTGTGCAGCGAGCCGACCACCTCGACGGTGTGGTCGCCGAAGTCGAGCACCTCCCCGCCCTTCACGGCGCTGAGCTGCGCCGACGGCACCCCGTACGCCAGTCCCAGGTGGTACGCGGTGAGGGTGCCGAACACCCGCGCGCCGGTCCGCCCGGCGATGTACGGCACGTCCATGAAGTGGTCCCAGTGCGTGTGCGTGACCAGCACGGTCGTGGCCTTCTCGACGCGCTGGTCGATCACGTCGGTGCGCACGGTCAACGGGGTGTCCGTCTTGAACGCGCCGGCGAACAGGCCGGTGTCGATCCGGCTGAGGAAGGGGTCGACCAGGATGGTCCGGTCGGCGATGTCGATGCGCCAGCCGGCCGTACCCCACCAGCGGAAGCTGACCGCGCCCTTTGCGCGGGTGGTCGGCGTGGGCGCGGCGGCCGGGGGCGCGGCCTGGGCCGGGGTGGTCGAGGCGGCGAGTCCGCCGGCCGAGACCAGGGCGGTGGTGGCTGCGGCGTCGCGGAGGAAGCGACGGCGGTCGAGGTGGGACATACGGATCTGCTCCCCGTGTCGGTTGATCGGTCGACCCGAGCCAACCAGCGCCCTCGGGCCCAGGTCCAAGATCGAACGCTGTCGCCTCCGATACGCCAGCGCATATCAGGCCTGCTCGACGGTGCTGTCCCGTCGCTCGACACGGCGAAAAATCAGTCGCCGCGTAACGCCTCAACGGCCGTACGAGCGGCCCGCCCGATGGCCAGGTCCACGTCGATCCGGCGCGGGGCGAGATCCTCGGCGCGGGCGAAGACGGCGATCGCGTACCGGCCGCCGTCGGGGTATTCGGCGACTCCGGCCTCCAGGTGCAGTCCGGGCAGGGTGCCGGTCTTGCCGGACACCCGCACGGCGGGCGGGAAACCGGCCGCCAGGCGGGTCCAGAAGAGCTGCCGGGCCATCCAGGCGCGGACCATCGCGCACGCCGATGCCGGCCCGGCCTCGTCCCGCCAGATCAGGGTGAGCAACCGGGTGATGTCCCGCGCCGTACTGGAGGTGGTGCGTTGCGGGTCGAAGACCCGCATGGCCCGAACCTGGTCCGCCGGCAGGGTAGGGAAGATCCGCGCGAACTCCGCCTCGGTACGCGCCCCCACGTCGGCGAGCATCATCTCGACCAGCTCCCGTGGGCCGCCGAGAACGCGGGTTCGGCGAAGGCCCAGCTCGGCGGCGAGCATCGGCAGCAGGTCCGGACCGACCCGGCGCAGCAGCACGTCGGCGGCGGTGTTGTCGCTGACCGACATGGCGAAGTACGCGAGGTCCCGCAACGACACCTCGGCGTCGTCGGCGCAGCCGGCCAGTCCCCACCCGCCGAGCCGGTCGGCGGCGGTGACCAGGACACGTTCGGTCGGGTCGACCTGGCCCGCCTCGACCTGCCGGGCGAACTCCAGCACCAGCAGGATCTTGAAGATCGACGCGATCACCACCTGCTCGTCGGCCCGCAGCCCGACCTCCCGGTCCGCCGCGCCCAGGTCCACGACGTGCAGGCTGCCGGTCACCCCGGCGTCGGCGAAGATGGCCTCGATCCGCTCCCCCACGTCCACCCCGGCACGGTATCCAGTGACACTCCGTCGCTGCCGTAGGGTCCGGCCGTGGACCTGCTCCGACATCTGCGGCACTTCGTGGTGGTCGCCCACGAGCTGCACTACGGGCGGGCGGCCGAGCTGCTCGGAATGGCCCAGCCGCCGTTGAGCCAGTCGATCCAGCGGTTGGAGCGGGAGCTGGCCGTCGAGCTGTTCGACCGTTCCCGCCGCCAGGTGCGGCTCACCACCGCCGGCGGTCTGCTGCTCGCCGAGGCCGAGGAGCTGCTCGCCGGCGAGGGCCGGCTGCGCAACCTCATGGGCCAGGTCCGCGCGGGCGAGCTGGGCGTGTTGCGCGCCGGTGTGCCGCCGGAGACACCGGCGGTGACGCTGCGGGCTCTGCTGGACCAGCTCGCCACCCACGCGCCCGGCCTCGACGTGGAGCTGCACGAACTGACCACCGCCGAGCAGGTGCGGATGCTCAGCGAGCGGAGCCTTGACGTGGGGCTCGTGCACCATCCGGTCGAGGCGGACGGGCTGCGCTTCGGCGCCCCTGTCGACGTACCCCTGGGGGTGTTGCTGCCGCGGACCTCGCCGCTGGCACGCGGGCGGGAGGTGCCGCTCGCCGCGCTCGCCGGCCTGGACCTGGTGACCGCACCCCGGGCCACCGCGCCGGGCTGGCACGACCACCTGCTGGAAGTGTGCCGACAGCACGGGTGGCGGCCGGCGCGGGTGCGGCCGGCGCGCAACCCGGAGTTCCTGTTCGGGTTGGTGCTGGCCGGCGGCGGCGTCGCCGTGGAGCCGGCGACCCTGGCCCGCCGGGAACCACGGATCGCCTGGCGACCGCTCGCCGACGCGGCGCTGACCAAGCGCACGTCGGCGGCCTGGCCGAAGCGGTCGGCGCACCCGGCGGCGGCGATGGTCGGGCAGCTCGCCGCCGAGGTGCTGGCCGCCGCCGAGCCGACGCCACCCACGTCGCCCCCGGGTCCGGCGGCGCGGCCCTGGCCGGTGTTGTTCGACACGACCGGGTGAACCGGACCGCCGTTGCGTCCGTCACTCGTTCCAAGCGTGAATCGTCCATCCGCCCGGGTATGGATGACGGGTAACGAAGACGCGAAGGAGCCGCAGTGGCATTCACGATTCCTGACATCAGCCTGAACGACGGCACCACGATTCCGCAGCTCGGCTTCGGGGTGTTCCAGATCGAGCCGAAGGACACCGCCGCGGCGGTGACCACGGCGCTCGAGGTGGGCTACCGGCACATCGACACCGCCGAGATGTACGGCAACGAGGCCGAGGTGGGCGAGGCCATCCGCACGTCCGGCCTCGACCGCGGCTCGGTGTACGTGACCAGCAAGCTGAACAACGGCTTTCACCGGCCGGACGACGCCCGCAAGGCGTTCGACTCGACGCTGTCGGCGTTGAAGATGGACTACATTGACCTGTTCCTGATCCACTGGCCGTTGCCGACCCTGTACGACGGCGACTACGTCTCGACCTGGAAGGTGTTGGAGGAGTTCCAGCGCGACGGCCGCGCCCGCTCGATCGGCGTGTCGAACTTCCAGGTGGCGCACCTGCGGCGGCTGGCCGACGAGGCGAGCGTGGTGCCGGCGGTCAACCAGATCGAGGCGCACCCGTACTTCACCAACGACGAGGTCCGCGCGTACGGCCGCGAGCACAACATCCTCACCGAGGCGTGGTCGCCGATCGCGCAGGGCAAGGTGCTGGACGACCCGACGGTGGTCGACATCGCCGATCAGGTGGGTCGCACCCCGGCGCAGGTGGTGCTGCGGTGGCACGTGCAGCGCGGCGACATCATCTTCCCGAAGTCGACCACGCCGAAGCGGATCGAGGAGAACACCGGGATCTTCGACTTCGAGCTGGACGACACGGCGATGGAGCGGATCACCGGCGTGGACAAGGGCGAGGCCGGGCGGCAGGGTCCGAACCCGGACACCTTCGCCTACGTGCCCCGCTGACCTGCGCGCGCTGCCCCGGAGCGACGACTCCGGGGCAGCGTGCTGTTCGCGGCCGGGTCAGCCGTCGACGCGCTCGGCAAGCCGGCGGAACACCGCCTGGGTCGGTGTGTCGGGCGTGGCGACGTAGACGATCAGCCGCTGCTCGGTCTCCGGCACCAGCAGCACGCGGCACTCGAACTCCAGCGGCCCCAGCTCGGGATGGGCCACCCGTTTCACGACGGGACGGCGCTCCCCGACCTCGTGCTCGGCCCACAGCCGGGCGAAGTGCGGCGAGGTGCCGAGCAGCTCGGTGACCAGCTCGCGGATCGCCGGGTCGGCCGGGAAGCGGCCGTAGGCCGCCCGCAGGTCCGCCACCGTGGTGTGCACGAACCGTCGCGCGTCGGCATCGGACCAGTGCGCGTCGGTCATCGGCTGCCGGAAGGTCCAGCGGATCATGTTGCGCTCGGCGTGCGGCACGGCCGCGAGATCCCCCACGAAGTGCGTGGCCAGCCGGTTCCAGGCCAGCACGTGGTACGCGGCGTCGACGAGGTACGCCGGAGTCTCGGTCATGGCGTCGAGCAGGTGCCGCAGCCCAGGCGGCACCTCGCGGCTCGGGCCGACGGCCGACGGCGGGTTCTCCCCCGCGATCCGGAACAGGTACTCCCGCTCGTCGCGGTTCAGCAGCAGCGCCCGCGCCAGAGCGGCGAGCACCTGCCGGGACGGGTGCGGGCCCCGGCCCTGCTCCAACCGGATGTAGTAGTCGATCGACATGCCCGCGAGCTGGGCGACCTCCTGCCGACGCAGTCCGGGCGTACGCCGCCGTACCCCGTCGGGGAGGCCGACCTCGGCGGGCCGCAGGCGGGCGCGGCGGGCGCGCAGGAACGCCGCCAGTTCGTCACGTCGCAGGCCGCTGCTCGTCATGTGCCCAGGATGCCCCGGGAGGCATCGATCAGGGTGGTACCGCCGGTCCCAGCCTCGCGGCGTCTCTCCCCACCGGCCGTCGTCGGGCACAGGCTCGACGGCATGACGAACATGATCGCCCTGGTCACCGGGGCCAACAAGGGAATCGGCCTCGCCACCGCCCGTCAGCTCGGCGGCCTCGGGATGACCGTGCTGCTCGGCGCGCGGGACGCCGAGCGGGGCCGCGCCGCGGAGCGGGAGCTGCGCGACGGCGGCACGGACGCGGTGTTCGTGCCGCTGGACGTCACCGACGCGACGTCAGTGGCCGCCGCCGCGAAATTCGTCGAAGCCGAGTACGACCGGCTCGACGTGCTGGTCAACAACGCCGGCATCGTGCTCGCCGACGGTACGCGGGGGCTGCCCAGCGAGACGACCGTGGCGACGATGCGCCGGCTGTACGAGACGAACGTCTTCGGCCCGGTGGCGGTCACCAACGCGCTGCTCCCGCTGCTGCGCCGGGCACCGGCGGCGCGGATCGTCAACGTCTCCAGCGAGGTCGGCTCGATCGCGGTGATGACCGACCCGGACGGCGCGCTGTTCGAGTTGACCTCCGTGCCGTACCCGTCGTCGAAGGCGGCGCTGAACATGCTCACCGCCATGTACGCCAAGGAACTTCGGGATACCCCGATCAAGGTGAACGCGGCGAACCCCGGCTACTGCGCCACCGACCTGAACGGCAACAGCGGCTTCCGTACGCCCGAGCAGGGCGCCGAGGTGAGCGTGCACCTGGCGACCCTGCCGGCGGACGGGCCGAGCGGTCTGCTCTGGGGCTTCCAGATGGACGCCGGCGGTGGGTACGGCGTCCTCCCCTGGTGAGACGGACGCTTGACCTGGAGCGCGCTCCAGGTAGCAGGGTGGTCTTCGGGCGCCCGCCGGCAGGACGCCCGGAAGGAGATCCCATGCGGTACCGCACGATCGGCACCGACCCGGCGACCCGGCGCGAGGTCAGCGTGCTCAGCCTCGGGGCCATGCTGTTCGGCAGCACCACCGACGAGGCCACCTCGTACGCGATCCTCGACCGGTACGTCGAGGCGGGCGGCACCTTCATCGACACGTCGGACAACTACGCGTTCTGGGTCGACGGCTCACAGGGCGGCCAGAGTGAGGAGCTGCTGGGGCGGTGGCGGCGCAGCCGGGGCATCGGCACCGAGATCGTCATCGCCACCAAGCTGGGCGCCCGTCCACTGGCCCCCGGCACCAGCTATCTGGACAACGCCGAAGGGCTGTCGGCGAAGGTCATCCGCGAGTCGGCGGAGCGCAGCCGTGACCGGCTCGGCGTGGAACGACTGGACCTGCTCTACGCACACATCGAGGACCGGACGGTGTCGCTCGCGGAGACCGTGGAGGGGTTCGCCGAGCTGGTCGCCGAGGGGACGGTGGGCCTGTTGGGCGCGAGCAACCACCGCGCCTGGCGGGTGGAACGGGCCCGCGCGCTCGCCGCAGCCGCCGGCCTCCCGGGGTACGAGGTGCTCCAGTACCGCCACAGCTACCTGGCCCGACGCACCGACGTGGCCAGCGAGCTGGACCCGGACGGCGACCTGGGCGGTGTTGGCGGAGACCTGCTCAGCTATCTGCGCGCCGAACCGGAGCTGACCCTGGTGGCGTACTCGCCGCTGCTCAGGGGGGCGTACAGCCGGCCGGATGTGCCGCTGGGCGCCGCGTACGACCTGCCCAGCGCGCCCCGGCGGCTGGCCGCCCTTGAGGAGGTCGCCGGGCAGACCGGCGCGACGGTGAACCAGGTGGTGCTCGCCTGGTTGCTGGGCGGCGACCTGCCGACGATTCCGCTGGTGGGTGCCTCCTCGGTGGCCCAACTCGAGGAGAGCCTGGCCGCCGTGGAGCTGGAGTTGACCGCCGAGCAGCGGCAGCGTCTCGACACCACCTGGTGACCTGCGACGGCCGTCCCGCCGACCTCACCCGTCGGCCGGCGGGGCGGTCAGGTCGAACTGCCAGTCATTGGCCCGCATCAGGTGCCCGGGCGGATACTCGAAATTCGTCTCACCCAGCAGCGTGAAGCCCGCCTTGCGGCAGACCGCGTTCGAGGCGGGGTTGTCGACGGACGGGTAGGCGTGCGCGTGACGCCGGTCCCGTCGGGCGCGCGCCACGTCGAGAGCCGCCCGCACCGCGGCGGTGGCCAGCCCCTGCCCCCGGTACGCGGGCAGCACCGCCCAGCCCAACTCGTACACCGGTTGGTCGCGCCACTCGCGACGCCAGTAGCCGACGCTGCCCGCCCGCGTGCCGTCCGGCAGCACCACCGTGAACATGCACCCCTGCCCACCCTCGGCGAAGTGCACATACCGGTTGTGCCGGGCGAGCACCTGCTCGTCGGTCTCCGGGCCGCCGGTGTGTCGGCGCGTGTCCGGTGAGTTGAGCTGCCGCAGCAGCTCGAGATCATCCTCGTGCCACGGCTCGATGCGTACCTGCGTCATCCCGTCCCCCTCGTCGACTCCAGTCAAGCCGGTCCCACCGACATTTCGTCCCGGAACGGCGCCCGCTAGTTCCGATCTAGCGGGCGGGGGTCTTCACCTCGCGCCTGTAGGGCGGCGGGGTCGTTGGTCACACCGACCACGACGTCGCCGGCCATCGGACGAGAGGTAGAAATGATGAACAGACGCGCCACCGGCCTGGCCATCGAGGCCGAAGGGCTCACCCGCACGTTCGGGGAGACCCGGGCGCTGGCCGGCATGGACCTGCGGGTGCCCGCCGGCACCGTCTACGGCCTGCTCGGCCCGAACGGGGCGGGTAAGACCACGGCGGTCCGGGTGCTCGCGACGCTGCTACGTCCCGACGGCGGCACGGCGCGGGTCTTCGGGCACGACGTGGTCACCGAGGCCGACAAGGTCCGCAGCCGGGTCAGCCTCACCGGCCAGTACGCCTCGGTCGACGAGGACCTCACCGGCACCGAGAACCTGGTGCTGCTGGCCCGCCTGCTGGGCCTGCGCAAGCCGGAAGCCCGCGACCGCGCGGCGGCGCTGCTGGCCGCGTTCGGTCTGACCGAGGCGAGCGACCGCCAGGTCAAGAAGTACTCGGGCGGCATGCGACGGCGCATCGACATCGCCGCGAGCATCCTGAACACTCCCGACCTGCTCTTCCTCGACGAGCCGACGACGGGCCTCGACCCGCGCAGCCGCAACCAGGTGTGGGAGATCGTCCGGGCCGTGGTGTCGCACGGTACGACCGTGCTGCTGACCACGCAGTACCTCGACGAGGCCGACCAGCTCGCCGGGCGGATCGCGGTCGTCGACCACGGCCGGGTGATCGCGGAGGGCACGCCGGGCGAACTGAAGTCGTCGGTCGGCTCCGGCACCGTCCACCTGCGACTGCGCGACCCCGGCCAGCGGCCCCAGGCCGAGCAGGTGCTCCGGGAGGCGCTGAACGTGCCGGTGCAGCTCGCCGCCGATCCGGTGGCCCTGACCGCCCGCGTCGGCGAGGCCGGCACCGACCTGGACGCCAGCGCGCAGGCAGCGCGTGCGCTCGGTGACCTGGCCCGCGCCGGCATCGTCGTCGACGACTTCTCCCTCGGCCAGCCCAGCCTGGACGAGGTCTTCCTGGCCCTGACCGACCATCCGGCCGTGTCGGCCGACGAGCGCGACGACGAGCTGGAGGCAGCCCGATGAGTGACACGACCACGACCGCCGGCACGGCCGAGCGGGCGCCGTCGGTCTACGTACCGTCCGCCGAGGCGCTGGCGACCGTCCTCGCGCCGGGCGCCCGACCGGCCCGGCCGAGCGCGTTGGGCGCGTCGCTCACCTTCGGCTGGCGGGCCCTGCTGAAGATCAAGCACGTGCCGGAGCAGCTCTTCGACGTGACCGCGTTCCCGATCATCATGGTGCTGATGTTCACGTACCTGTTCGGTGGCGCTCTCGCCGACAGCCCGCGTGACTACCTGCAGTTCTTCCTGCCCGGCATCATGGTGACCAGCGTCGTGATGATCACCATGTACACCGGGGTCGGCCTCAACACCGACATCGAGAAGGGCATCTTCGACCGCTTCCGGACGCTGCCCGTCTGGCGGCCCGCCGCGCTGGTCGGCATGATCTTCGGCGATGTGCTGCGCTACATCCTCGCCGCCCTGGTCATCCTCGGCGTCGGGCTGGCGCTCGGCTTCCGGCCCACCGGCGGCGTCGCCGGGGTGGCCGCCGGGATCGGGTTGCTGGTGGTCTTCTCGTTCGCGTTCTCCTGGGTGTGGACGTTCTTCGGGCTGATCCTGCGCAGCGAGAAGTCGGTGATGGGGGTCAGCATGATGGTGCTGTTCCCGCTGACGTTCCTCAGCAACGTCTTCGTCGAGCCGAGCACCATGCCCGGCTGGCTCCAGGCGTTCGTGAAGGTCAACCCGGTGACGCAGCTGGTGGCCGCGGTACGCGCCGTCATGTCCGGCCACTCGGACGCCTCCGCCACCATGTGGCTCCTGGTGTGGAGCGCCGGCTTCGTCATCGTCTTCGGCACCCTGACAATGCACCGCTACAACCGCCGCTAACCCCCACCCCCCACCTACCACCCCCCGCCCCACCCACCCCCGCGCCGCCGCTCCCCGCCCCTCCACCCCCACACCCGCCGCCGCTCCCCGCCCCCCACACCCGGGCCGCCGATCATGAAGTTGTGGTGGGTGACAAAGCGGCCTGTAAATGCTCAAACCAGGCACCACAACTCCATGATCGACAGGACCTGATGGCGACTTCCCCGCGATCTTGCATTTTCTGTGGCGACAAAAGCCACGAGAGCACCCAGATCCACAACCGAAAGTGCAAGATCGCGGCGCGGGCAAGGCGTGGGCGGGGCGTGGGCGGCGCGGGCAAGATCGCGGGCGCGGGCGTGGGCGGGGCGCGGGCGGGGCGCGGGCGTGGGCGGGGGGCGGGGGCGGGGGTTAGAGGTGCCAGGGTGGGAGGGTTTGTGGGAGGTAGCGGCAGGTGGCGCCGGTGGAGACCGAATCGCGCAGATGAGTGGCGAGCGTGGGATGGCGTTCGTCGAGCTTGCGCAGGGTGTCGCGGATTCGCGCGGTGACAGTCTTGCGGGCCCGTTCGGCCTCGTCGCCCAGCCGTCTACTCCGGCCGGCCAATCCCGCCGCGGCGCGCAGCTCCTCGAGCAGCGCGCCGCGTTCGGCGTCCAGCGCGGACACCTTCGCCGTGTCGTCGCGGGCAACGGCCCGGTCGATCTCGTCGTCGAGGCGGGTCAGGTGCCGCCGGTAGCGGGCCTTCGCCTCGTCGTCGAGGACCGGGTCGCCGCCCATCCGACGGGCGGCCACCAGCACCGGCCCGGCGGCGGGGTCGAGCAGTTCCACCGCCGGGACGTCGCCGCCGGGGCGGCTCAACAGCAGGTGCAGGTCGTGTAGGCCCTTGGCGTCGGGCAGGTGCGCCACCACGCCCGCGTAGGCGAGCCGCCAGACCGGCCCGTCGCGTCGAAACGCGTACCCCTCGATCGTCGGGTCGGGCGGCGTCACCTGACGCCGGCCGACGGCCGGGCCGCCCCCGACGACCTGGTCGCCCTCGCCTGCGTGGCCTCTCCCGCCGGCCTGGCCGGCGAGCGCGACATCGCCCAGCACGCTGCCCTCGGCCCACCCAACGGCGGGCCCCGAAACGGCGTGGCCCGACACGGCGGGCCCCGACACGGCGTGAGCCAGCCCGCCTTGGTCCGGCTCGGCGTGGGTTGGGTCCGGGTCGGCGAGCCGGAGGAGCACCTGCCTCATGCCGAGGGCGGCGGCGTCCCGGACGGTGCTCGCGCGCAACTGGGCAACCGTGGCGGCGTCGCCCGGCTGGTCGCGGCCGGCGAGGGCGTTCACCAGCCCCGCGCGGGCGATGAGCGACCAGGGTCGGGAGCCCATCCGGTCGGCGGCGTCACGGGCCGCCGTGAATCCGGTGACCGCGTCGTCCCAACGCTCCTGCGCGGCGTCGACCACGGCGAGCCAGTGGTCGATGGGCCCGCTGATGTCGCAGCCGAACAGCCCCACCGCCCACTGCCCACGGTGCGGAACCAGCGCGGCCCGCGCGTCGTCGCAGCGCCGTGGATCGCGGGACGCGGCGGCGGCCTGGGCGCGCAGCCGCAGCCACAGCGGCGACATCGGACGCGGGTAGTGGATGCCGGCCGCCTCGATGCCGGCCGTCAACCGCACCGCCTGCTCGTCGTCGCCACGCTCGGCCGCCGTGATGGCCGACAGCAGCTCCCGGTACGGGTAGTCGGTCGGCGCCCACTCGTGCAGCAGCGTGTCGATCTCGTCGAAGCGCCCCTGCAACAGCAGCCGGGCCCAGCGCAGGTGGTGGCCCATGAAGGCGAACTCGGCGTGCCCCGGGTCGGACAGGTCGACGATGACGCGGAACCGCTCGTCCGCTTCGGCGAAGTCGCCCCGGAACGCCGCGATGATCCCGCCGTCGACGGCCGCCGCCATCCGGGGACGGGCCAGCTCGCGGTGCTGACCCACGGTGACGAAGGCGGTGAACTCCTCCATGAAGCGCGGGTCGCCCAGTTCCAGCAACGCCACCCAGCGCAGCGAGGTGGCCCACAGCTCGGTCTCCCGGTCGCCCGAGCGGCGGGCCACGTCCCGGATCTCGGCGGTGAGCGCGGCCCGTGCCGCCGCGGTGCCCAGCCCCCAGGTGGTGTCGTGGCGGGCCCACAGGCTGAAGGTGAGCGCCTCGTCGTCGCGACCACGACGGGCGATGGTCTCCGTCGCGGTGATCAGGTCCGCCACCAGCGCGCCCGTCGACGCGGTGGGGGCGGGCTCGCCGATCAACCGCTGGTACGCCTCGCGCACCAGGTCCGTCGTGTCAACGGCGATGGTGGTGTCCACCTGCCGGGCGCGGTGCACGGTGAGCGCGACGCGGGCCAGTGGCACCGGGTCGTCGAGCGTACGGGCGAGCGTCGCGGCTTCGGCCAACAGGCGTGCGGCCTCGGATCGGCCGGCGTGGTGGTACTGCACCTCGCCGAAGTCGACGAGCAGGCGAATCCGCTGCGCGGGGTCCTCGACGATCTCCAGTGCCCGGCGGAAGTGCACCCCCGCCTCGTCGGCGGCGAGCCGGGCGAACGCGTCCCGCCCGGCGGCGACCAGCAGCTCGCCGGCCCGGGTCCGGTCCAGCGCCGCGCCGGCCAGGTAGGCGTGGCGGGCCAGATCCGCCGGGATGAGCCGGTCGGTGAGCGCGGTCGGCGGATCCACCGCCCGGACCACCGCGGCGTGGCGGGCCTGCCGGTCGTCGGTGGTGAGCCCGTCGTACAGGGTCTCGCGGACCAGGTCGTGGGCGAAGGTGAACCGGCCGGCACCCCGGGCGGCCACGAGCCGGGCGGTCACCGCGTCGTCGAGCAGCCGGTCGACAGACGCCACCGGTATCGCCGCGCTGGCCGCCAGGACCTGCCGGTGGAACTCACGCCCCAGCACGGCGGCGACGGTCAGCGCCTCGACCACCGGGGCGGGCAGCCGGGCGAGCCGCTGTCGCACCGCTTCCCGTACGCCGGGCGGGATCGTGCCGGTGGTGCCGTCGGCGTGCCACAGCCGCGCGGTCTCCTCGACGAAGAACGGGTTGCCGCCGGTGCGGCGGTGCACCTCGTCCGCCAGGTCGGGGGCGGGCTCCCGACCGGCGGTACGCGCCATCAACGCGGCCACCTCGTCGCGGGCCAGGCCGGTGAGGGTGATCGTGGTGGCCTTGGCGACCAGGGGCAGCAGCAGCGGGCGCAGCGGGTGGTCGCCGGCCTCGACCTCCGCGTCGCGGTACGTGCCGATCAGCAGCAGGCGTTCGAACCAGGTGTGCTGGGCGGCGAACGCCAGCAGCCGCAGCGAGGCCGGGTCGGCCCAGTGCAGGTCGTCGAGGACGACCACCACCGGCCGGCGCGCGGAGACGGCGACCAGTGCCGCGGTCACCGCGTCGTACAGGGCGAACGCCTCCTGCTCGGCGACGTCCTGGCCGTCGCGGGCCGACCAGGCCGCGGCGAGGCCGGGTACGTCACCGGTGCCGCTCTCGCCGAGCAGGGCGGCGAGGGCGGGTTCGGCGTCCGGTCGGGCGAGCGCCCAGTCGTCGGCGGAGCGGCGCAGGGCCCGCAGGACCTGCACCCACGGCCAGTAGCCGGGGGCGCTGTCGGAATCCCAGCAGGCCGCTCCGAGCACGAGCGCGCCGCGCCGGCGGGCCTCGCGCGCCACCGACGTGACGAGGGTGGTCTTGCCGATGCCCGGCTCGCCGGTGACCAGAACGAGACCGCCGTGGCTGGTGGCCGCCCGGTCCAGCTCGGCGCGCAGCAGACCCGCGGGATGATCCCGCCCGATGATGGCGTCGCCGACGCGCGCGTCCATGGTTCCCAGACGGTACTGGACCCCACCGACGCTGAGCGTCGAGATTTGACAGTGCCATAGCTAGCGGTTATCTATTAGCGGTCTATCTCAAGGGGCGTGCCGGAGTGCAGGACGTGGTGCTGGCCATGCTGGCCAAGGAGCCGGCGCACGGGTACGAGCTGCGCAACCGGATGCGCGGTGCGCTCGGCCCCCTCGGCGAGACGATGAACGCGGGGCAGATCTACGTGACGCTGGCCCGGTTGGCGAAGGCCGGCCTGGTCACCTCCGAGCGGGCCGACGGCCTACCGGATCGGCCGGACCGCCGGGTCTACGCGTTGACCCCGGCCGGGCAGCAGCGGGTCGCCGGCTGGCTCACCGAGGTGAGCTGGCCGAAGCCGGACCTCGCGGAGTTCCACCTGAAGCTGGTGGCCGCCGCGGCTGCCCGGCTGGCCGATCCGATCGCGTTGGTGGACGCCCAGCGGCGCGAGGTGCTGCGCCGGCTGCGCGACGCCCAACGGGCGGCGTTGGAGCGGTCGGTGGATCCGGTCGCCGGATTGCTGCTGGAGGGCGTCGCGTTGAGGCTGCGGGCTGACCTGGAGTGGCTGGAGGCGTGCGAACGCATGTGGACCGAGCGCGGTCGCGCGGAACGGAAGGCGGGGGCATGAACGGGTCGTTGGCGCTGCGGGCACGCGGGCTGAGCAGGTGGTACGGCTGGGACAACGCGCTGGTCCGCGCGGTCGACGAGGTGGATCTGGACGTGCCCGCCGGCCAGGCGGTGGCGATCATGGGCCCCAGCGGATGCGGCAAGTCGACCCTGCTGCACCTGCTCGGCGGGCTCCAGCGTCCCACCGACGGCGAGGTGTGGCTGGCCGACCACCGGATCGACACGATGAGCGAGCGCGCCCTGGCGCGGCTGCGGCGCGACCACATCGGTCTCGTCTTCCAGTCCTTCCACCTGATGGACGAACTCACCGCCGTGGAGAACGTCGAGATGGCCGCGCTGCTGGCCGGTCGGTCGCCTGGCCGCGCCCGCCGACGCGCCCTGCACCTGCTCGACCAGGTGGGGCTGGCCGACCGCGCCACGCACCTGCCCTCGGCGCTGTCCGGCGGTCAGCGTCAACGCGTCGCCATCGCCCGCGCGTTGAGCAACGAACCGCAGGTCGTGTTGGCCGACGAACCCACCGGCAACCTCGACAGCGCCGCGACCCTGGAGGTGCTGCGGCTCTTCGAGGACCTGCGCAGCGCCGGGCAGACCCTCGTGGTGGTTACGCACGACGCCCGCATCGCGGCGGTCGCCGACCGGGTGATCTCCATGCGTGACGGGGCGTTCGCCGACGACAGCATGCTCGCCGGCGTCCACGACGGGGTGCGCTGACGTGGCGGGCCGCCTGCTGCTCGTGTGGCGACTGCTGGTGCGGGACCTGCGTCGGCACCGGACGGAGACCGTGCTGCTGCTGGTCGCCATCACCGCCGCGACCGCGACACTCACCCTCGGCCTCACACTCAACGAACTCGTGACCCGCCCGTACGAGCGGACCCGGGACGCCACCGCCGGCCCGGACCTCGTGGTGGAGACGGGTTTCCCCGGTCCGCGGGCCCTGGACGCGCTCGCGCCACTGACCACCCTGCCCGGCGTCACCGACCACAGCGGACCGTATCCATTGGCCTTCCTGGCGCTGACCGCCCGCGACACAACCGTCCGGGTCATCGTCGAGGGCCGCGACGGCACGCCGGCCGCGGTCAACCGACCGGCCGTGACCGACGGCACCTGGGTACGCCCCGACGGGGTGGTCGTCGAGCGCACCTTCGCCGACGCGCTCGGCATTCACCTCGGCGAGACGGTCAGCGTCGGCGGCCACCCCCTGCACGTGACCGGATTCGCGGTGACCGCCGCCCGGCCGGTGTACCCGCAGGTCCACTGGCACCTACCGGGCTCGAACCTGGTGGAGAAGGGCGGCCTGGTCTGGGTCGATCGTCGTGACATCGCCACCATCGCCGGGGACCAGCCGCTGTCGTACACGCTGAACCTCAAACTGGCCGACCCGGAGGTCGGCGCCGGCGTCGTCGACCCCTCGGGCAGCAATCCCTACTACCGCGGCTGGAGCTTCCGCTCGGCGCGGGACATCGCCGACAGCAGTGGTCGCCAGAACGGGCAGGCCGAGACGGCCCTGGTGGTCGGCAGTTGGCTGCTGACCGGCCTCGCGGTGATCGGCGTCGCGGGTATCGTCGCGGGCCGCGTCATCGCCCGCCGCCGCCGGGTGGGGCTACTCAAGGCCGTCGGCGCCGGGCCCGCCGTGATCGCCGCCGTCCACCTGGCCGAATACCTCGTGATCGGGCTCGCCGCCGCCGGGGCCGGCCTGGCCGCCGGCTGGATCGCGGCACCTCTGCTGTTCCGCACCAGCGCCGGATTCGTCGGCGTCGGCGTCATGAGCCCGCCGCTGCGCGTGGTGATCGCCAGCACCGCGCTCGCCCTCTCGATCGCCGTCGCGGCGACCCTGGCACCGGTGCTCCGCGCCGCCGTCACCACCACCGTGCACGCGTTGGCCGACGCGCCCACGCCACCGCGCCGTCGGCGCTGGGCCATCTGGCTGTCGCGCCGGCTGCCCACCGCCCTCCTGATCGGCGTACGCATCAACGCGCGGCGGGCACACCGCGCCCGGCTCGTCACCGTGAACACCCTGATCACCACGGCCGCCCTGGCCGCGGTGCTCACGATCCTGGCGCAGGACGACGATCCGCTGAATCTCGGCTACGCGGAACTCCCCGACCCCCGCAACGAACGAACCCTCCAGGCCATGCTGATCGTCGCCGGGATGGCCTGTTTCCTCGCGCTGCTCAACACCATCGTGAGCACGTGGACGGCGGTCCTCGACACCCGGCAACCGCTGGCGGTCGCCCGCGCGCTCGGCGCGACCCCCGCCCAGACCGGCTTGGGCCTGGCCGTGGCACAACTCCTCCCCGCCGTGCCCGGCGTCGCGCTCGGGATCCCGTTCGGCATCGGCCTCTACCTGTTCTTCGATGGCGAGCGATACCCACCCGCTGCCTGGACGCTCACCACGGCGTTCGGAGTCCTGCTCGCGGTCGCCATGGTCACCGCCATTCCCGCCGTCGCCGCGGCACGCCGCCCGGTCGCGGACATCATCCGCTCCGCGGGGTGACCTGACCACGGCCGATGGCCGGTCACCACCTGACGCTGATTCCAGTGACGCTGCTGCGGTCACCCCTATTAGTCCTCATCCTTCCCTATGAAGGTAGGATGAGGAACGATGACGGAAGACATGTACTCGGTTGAACAGGTCGCCGACCGGCTCGGCCTACACGTACGAACGGTGCGCGGCTACATCCGCGCCGGCCGGCTGCGCGCCGTCCGGATCGGCAAGCAGTATCGGATCGCCGCCAGCGATCTCGACGCGCTCACCGGACGGCCGCCCGCCGCCGTCGTGGCCGGGCACGCCGAGGTGTCGAGCATCGTGCAGATCGACGGTGTCGACCGGGCCGCCGCCGACCGGCTCGGCACGCTCGTACTGGCCAGCGTCAACACCGGGCACGACCCGGCCCGGCCGCTGCGGGTGCAGACCGTGCACGACGATGACCGCCGCCGCCTGAAGATCATCATCCTCGGTGATCCCGCCGGCACCGCCGAGGTGCTGCACCTGCTCGACGCCGTCCTCAACGCCGACAACGGCCTGCTCGACCGGGAGGTCCACGATGCCTGACGAGATCCAGGAACGCGCCGGGGTGCCGGTGCTGGTCTGCGACCCGGCCGGCCCGCCGATCGCCACCGAGCAGGACGCGCTGGACCTGATCGGCGCGGCCTTCCTCGGCGCCCAGGTGGTGGCCGTGCCGGCCCACCGGCTCGACGACCGTTTCTTCTCGCTCGGCACCCGCTTCGCCGGTGACGTGATGCAGAAGTTCGTCAACTACCGGCTGCGGCTCGCCGTGGTCGGCGACATCTCGACGCAGCTCGCGGGAAGTTCGGCGCTGCGCGCCCTGGTGCACGAGTCGAACCGGGGCGAACAGATCTGGTTTGTGCCGGACCTGGACGCCCTCGACGATCGACTGCGCGCCGCCCGATAGCCAGCTCACCGGTCGGGCCTGACCGCCATCTCCACCGCGACCTGGTGACGCGCCATGGGCCGTACCCGATGGGGCCGTAGGCCCAGGCCAGTACGGCCGCCAGCGGGTGGCGCGGACTCGCGGCACCAGCACGGCACGCCTCGGCCACCGCGAAGACGTCGCGCCGCCAGACCTCGCCGCTCGCCGGGAAGGCGTCGGGCCAGGCATCAGGTGGCAGTCCCGTCATGGTGGCCTCCCTCGACTCGCGTCCCTGTCCGGACGCTATGGCCGAGGCACACCGACGACAGCCCGCTGACTCCATATGGGGGGAACGAACACGCCGGTGGCCGCCCCTGCCTTCGGGACGGCCACCGCACGTGGCCGTTACGGCGTGGCGCAGATGGCGTACGCCGTGTCGGACCAGTTGCCGGCGAAGGCGTCCTCCTCGTACGCGCCGGACGCGGCGGACGTCGGGGCGGTCGCGGGGCCGCCGTTGGGGCGGAAGTCGTCAACGATGCCCTCACCGGTCACGCCGTTCAGTTCGTAGCCGGCGCCGGTCAGCACCTTCCCGACCGGGCAGGTCGCCGTGACGCTGCGGAAGTCGGCCGAGGTGCTGGCACCCACCGTGGAGGCGCGCACCAGGCCCGCGAGGGGGTTGGCGCAGATGGCGTACGCGGTAGCGGACCAGTTCAGGGTCGTGGCGTCCGACTCGTACGCGCCGACGGTGACCGCTGTCGGTGCCGTGGCGACACCGCCGTTGGGGCGGAAGTCGTCGACGACGCCTTCGCCGGTGACGCCGTTGAGCTCGTAACCGGTGCCGGTGAGCACCTTCCCGACCGGGCAGGTGGCCGTGACGCTGCGATAGTCGGCCGAGTTGCTGACGCCGGCCGTGGTGACCCGGACCAGGCCGGGCAGCGGATTGGCGCAGATCGCGTACGCCGTCACCGACCAGTTTCCGGCGAACGCCTCGGTCTCGTAGGCGCCGACGGTGACCGCTGTCGGTGCCGTGGCGACACCGCCGTTGGGGCGCAGGTCGTCGACGACGCCTTCGCCGGTGACGCCGTTGAGTTCGTAACCGGTGCCGGTGAGCACCTTCCCGACCGGGCACGTCGCGGTGACGCTGTGGAAGTCGGCCGAGTCGCTGACGCTTGTCGCGGCGATCCGCACCAGGCCGGGGACCGCGGCGGACGCCGGGCTCGCCGGGGCGAGCACCGCGCCGGTCGCGAGAAGAATGAGCACGGGTACGGACGCGCGAGCGCCGAACCGGCGGGCCGTGTTCTGAGTACGCATGTGGTTTCTCCCGTCTGAGGCCGGACGGGGCGGCAGTGCGACGCCGACGTCGAGGCCGTTCGTGATGACGGGTTCACGCTAGGTAGCCACCTGACCAGGCATTATCTCCAAGCCGACTACGTCGCGTAACGGACCATGAGGGGTGCCCTCCGCCGCGCTGACGTGCGGGGAGGACGCCCCTCGATCACGGACGCGACCGGCATGGCCGGCAAGTGGTCACCAGATCCGCACCTCGTACACCCTTACCGTGCGGCCGAAGTCCACTCCGTACCACTTGTCGACAGTGCTCGTGTGGTACTGGCCGCCGGCCTCGTAGTTGACAGTCACCTTGTTGTTGCCCGAGGTGTAGTGGTGGACGCCGCCGATGTTCACGGCCGTGACGCCCCGACTGGCGAAGCACCTGGACATGCCGACGGTGCCGAGCGTGATGTCGAGCTTGAGGAAGTCCGTCCGGGTGCCACAGCCGACCGAGTTGATGGCCAGGGCAGGGCTGGCCGGGAGCGCGATGGTCAGGGCGAGGCCCGCCACCGCACCGAGGGCGATCTTCTTGACACGCGTCTTCATCTCCGCGGGGTCCTTTCTGTTCCGGTGGGAGTGGTGTCGTGCGCGCCACCACTACGCCCGGGACGACCCGGTGGTTCACCGCCGAGCGAGATATTTATTGATGTTGATAGATGGGGGCTACCATTCGGCTATGCCCGCTCGCCGCGTCACCGCCGCCGTCGCCCTTGCCGCGCTGGCGAGCCTGCTCGCCGTCGGCGTGGCCCGTGCCGACGGCCCGGCCATCAGCACCCCCGGCACTCCGACCGTGGTCGCCAACGAGCCGCATCAGCTCACGCTCAGCTGGGCGTCCTCCGCCTGGGTCGAGCCCGGGGCGGAGCAGCCGATCAACTACGAGGTGCAGGTGCCGCTGGGGCCCAACACGTACCGTTTCCTCGGCTCCACCAAGGACACCACGATCACTCTCACCGACCTGGCACCCGGCACGACGTACCGGATCGCGGTTGCCGCCCGCGCGCTCGGCGGCTACTCCGACACCTCGCCCACGACGACCGTGCGCACCGCCAGCGGTCGCGCGACGGTCAGCTACCTCAACCTCGACTGGTCACCGACGAACAACCAGATCCAGCACCTCCTGAAGGTCACCAACACCGGCACCGCGCCGCTCGACCTGAGCACGGTGCGGGTGCGCTACCACCTGCGCTTCGAGGGCGGCAACACCTCACTGATGCCGAACTGCGACTGGGCCGCGCTGGGTTGCCAACGGATCCGGCAGACCGTGCAGTTCTTCGTCCCCCCAGGCGGGCCGGCCGGGCTCTCGACGCCGGCGCCGCCGAATCCGCAGCCGGGCACTGCTGTCCCCGGCTGGGTGGAGCTGACCTTCACCGACGGTACGCTCGCGCCGGGCCAGTCGACCGGGCCGATCCAGCTGCGGCACCACCGGCACAGTTGGAGTGACATCGACGAGCGCGACGACCCGAGCTGGCTCGCCGCCACCGGGCAGTGGACCGAGAACGGGCGGATCACGCTCGACGTCGACGGGGTACGCGAGTTCGGCGACACGAACACCTGACACGCGCGGGAGGCCGGTCCGCAGTCGGCCCCGACCTGACGAGCCTGATGCCTGTGCGTCATCTTGATGACTCACCGGCATCACCCACTCAGGGACCACACGGTCCGCTGGCGCGTCGGCCGAAGCTCTGGGGCATGTGGACCCTGGCGTTCGGTATGCCGAGGGCCAGCAGCCGCGCCCGGGCGGCGGCCACCATCGCGGGTGGGCCGCACACGTAGATGTCCTGGCCGGGCCGGTGATGGTCGAGGGCGATGGTCAGAGCGTCGCCCTGCTCGTCCGGCTCGGCGCAGGGGTCGTCGGAGAGGGCCGGCACGATAGTCAGCCAGTCGTGGGCGCACTGAAGCTTGTCGAGGGCGATCGCGTCGTACAGGTCGGTGAACGTACGCGCGCCGACGACAAGCGTCACCCGCCGACCGTCCGGTGCGGCGGCGACCTGCTCGACCAGGGCGCGCAGCGGCGCCAACCCGGTGCCACCGGCGACGAGCAGCAGATCATCGGTACGCGCCGGGTCCAGGCTCAGCCCGGTGTCGACGGGTGGGCCGAGCCAGAGCAGCTCGCCGGGGCGTACCCGATGAACCAGGCGGTGGGAGACGGTGCCGGCGGGTACGGCGCGGACGTGCAGCTCGACGGTGCCGTCTGGGCGTGGGGCGTTGGCCGGCGACAGCCAGCGCCAGTGCCCCGGCAGACGCGGCGTGCAGACCGGCACGGCGTGACCTGGCTGCAACGGCAGTCGCCGCAAGGGACGTACCGTCAGGATGGCGATGTCGGGCGACGGCCGATCGTGCCCGATCACCTCGACGTGCCACCAGGCCCGGCCGTCGCCGGCGAGCGCGGCGGCGCGGCGGATGGCCTGCGTGGCGCGGCACAGGGCGCGCTCGGCGACGACGGTGAGCTGCGACGTCCACACTGGCTGGGCGTGACGGGCCACCGTCGCGAGCAACGCGTCGCCGATGGTGGTGGCGTGCGGGAGCAGGTCGAAGTGACGGTACGCGTGGCCGAGTACCCGCAGCAGCGCCGCTCGGTTCGCCGGGACGTCGCCGCCGACCAGGAGGCGGCCCAGCGCGGTGAAGAACAGCGGCGCGTCGCGGCGTGGGAGCAGCCCGGTACGGCGGTCTTCGACCGTGCACCAGAAGTCGGCGGCGGCCCGCACGTCGACCGACTCCCAGGCGGCGGCCAGGCTCACGCGGGCCGGGAGGTCGTCGTCGATCGCGGTGGGCATACCGGCTCCAATTCGTCGAATCGTGGGCTGGCACCGGGGCGGGAAGAGCTGCGCCGTCGAGGGCCGGCGCAACTCCGAGGCCGAGCACCCGCCCCGGGCCATGCATCGACTGTCGCGCCTGACCAGGCACAACGGCATGTCACGGTGCTCGTCTACGGCATACGGGATCGGTATGCGCTCCACGCCGCGGCTGCCGAGTCGGGCAGACTGCGGGCATGACGGAACGCCCAGTGCTGCACCTGGTCGTCTGCGCCGCGGGTCCGGCGGAAAATGTCGACGAGCTGGTCGACCTCCTGATCGCCGACGGCTGGCGGGTCTGCATGATCGTCAGCCCGACCGCCGCGCCTTGGCTCGATCGAGCGGCGTTGCAAGAAAAAACCGGCTATCTGGTACGCGTGGAGTGGCGGATGCCCGGCGACCCCGAGCCCCACCCGCCCGCCGATGTGGTGCTGGCCGCCCCGGTCACGTTCAACACGGTGACCAAGTGGGCGTTGGGCATCAACGACACGTTGGCGCTCGGCGTCCTCAACGAGTCGCTGGGCGCGGGGCTGCCGATCATCGCGTTCCCGCACACCAAGGATGAGTTGGCCGCGCATCCCGCCTATGCGGGTCACCTGGCGGTCCTGCGCGCTGCCGGCGTGATCGTGGCGGACGGAAAGCCGCTGAATTCGGTGAACGGGCCGGGGCGTTGGGGCGTGGTCGTCGAGGCGCTGCGGGCGGTGCACCCGTCCTGAGCAGCCGCCGCTTATTGGGCGGTCCATTGGCGATATGCGTCGCGCGTATACCAGTGCTCCACGGAGCGTGTTCAATGGATAGGCTCGATGAGGCGAAGCGGACGGAGCCGCCGGTGACACACGCGAACTGCCCTCGATGCGGCGGACGGCTGGCCCGGGACAACGACACCGGACGGTGCACGCCGTGCCGGGCCGCCGAGCGGGACCGGCTCAGCGCGCCGCCGGTGGTGCCGGCGAACTTCTGGGACCACGAGCCGGTACGACTCGCGCTGGCCGAGCGACATCTGGGGCGGGTGATTCGGGCGTACCGGTGCCATCCGTACCACGGGCGGGTCGCGTTGCCGCAGAGCGTGGTGGCGGGGTGGCTGGGGATCACGCAGGCGCAGTTGAGTCGCGTGGAGAACGGCCCGCCGCTGGTGCATCTGGACAGGCTGGCGCACTGGGCCAAGCTTCTTGGGATACCGGCTTCCTGCCTCTGGTTCGGTCTTCCTGGTCAGCCTTACCGAGTCGACGACCGCGCCGCAGAGGGCACAGCAGACGATCCTTATGCGCATGACGCGATAACTGAGCAGGGCAAACTGCCGGCCATGGTGGTTACCGTGGAGGGGGCATCAACCGGAGGGGGTGGCGCTACGGACCGGCGACGCTTCAACGCAATGGCCGCGCTCGCGGGACTCGCCGCAGCCGGTCACCCATACCTGATGACGGACCCAGCCGAAGTGCCTCGGAACATTGGCATGGAACAGGTAGGGCTGGCCAGCTCGCTGGTTCAAGACTTCCGGCGAGCCGATGCGGCAGCCGGCGCCGACCAGCTGTGCGACATTGCCATCCAGGCACACGCCAGGCTGTCGAATTGGGCGGCGAGGGCGCACTACAGCCGAGAGGTCGGCGATGCCCTTCAAAGCGCCCTGGCTGACCTCGGCATCCAGGCTGCCTGGCTCGCTACCGATGCAGAGCGCAGGTCCGAAGCTAGGCCCTACCTGAACGAGGCCATCACCCGTGCCCGCATCGCCGACGATCCTCGTATGGAAGTGCAGGCGCTGACCCAGCTATCCATGCTGCTCCGCGAGAGTCAGCCCGGCGAGTCGCTGCACTGTGCCGAGGCCGCGCTACGCGTCTCGGCCAGATGGGCAACGCCTCGGCTCACCACGCTGCTACATCTGCGACGAGCGCACACATACGCCGTGCTTACGGACGCGGGCGGCTTCAGCCGGGAGATGACCAAGGCTCGTCGCGAGTTGGAGCGCGGACCGCACGAGGACGATCTCGGATTTGTCGACTTCGTGAACGAGCAAGAAGTGAACGGTATCCAGGGACTCTCCTACCTCGCCCTGGACCGGCCCGACCGCGCCGCCCAGTCGTTCCGCGCCCTCATCGCCAACCCGTCACCCGGCCATCGGCGTAACCAGGTCCTCTACACGATCGACCTCGCCAAGGCGGCGTACCAGCAGGGCGACGTCAACGAGGCGGCCCGTATAGCGCTGGACGTCCTGCCCGCGGTGAGCCAGATGAACTCGGGACGAATCAGCCGGAACCTTGCGCAGGTGCGTTCGAACCTGGCGATTCCACGGCAGGCGACCGCGGCAACGCGCCAGTTCGTCGCCGCCTACGACCGGGCGGTGAGTGTGTGATCGAGGGCTTGCAGCTTCGCCATCACAGCGCCGGCGAGGCCGAGGGGATCCTCGATCAGCTTGTGGACCTCTACTTGGAGGTCTACGCGGGCGGCGGCGAGTTCTACAGCGAGGACCGCTACCGGCGTCAGCTCGACCTGCACATGCAACGAGTGGGGTGGGAGCTGGTCATCGCCGAGGTAGACGGGAGTCTGGTTGGCTACATCTACGGGTTTCCGCTTCCCGCCGAGACGCGTTGGTGGGAGGGCCTCCATGACCCTGTGCCGCCTGGTTTCACCGACGAGGACGGGACCCGCACGTTCGCGATAAGCGAGCTGATGGTCCGCCCTGCCTGGCGACGCCGGGGCATCGCCGCGGCGCTGCACGACGGGTTGATCGCGGCCCGCACGGAGCAACGAACCACGCTGCTGGTCCGGCCGGACAATGTCGCTGCTCAGAACGCGTACCGCTCCTGGGGCTATACCAAGGTAACCAAACTTCGGCCGGGGTGGGAGAACGCGCCGACCTTCGACGTCCTGGTCCGGGTCCCGAACGCCTGATCAACAAGGACTGATCTGTGACCGAATCAGCCATGCGGCCAACACCGATTCGAATCATGCACTTCACGCATGTTGATAATTTGCCAAGGATCGTGAAGGCCGGTCGACTACTGGCGGACAGCGGTGTAGGACGACAGCTCGCAATTAACGTCGGCGCGGTCGAGATCAAGGCACGCCGACGAGAACGACCCGTGCCATGCCATCCCGGCGGAGTCGTAGCAGACTACGTGCCGTTCTACTTCGCCCCACGCTCGCCCATGATGTTCAGGATTGCCTGTGATCATCGAGCAGGAAAACCGGGATGCTATCCAGGAGGAGATGATCCCCTCGTATACCTGGTTAGTTCGGTGGAACGGGTACACGCGGCCAGAATCGAGTGGGTGGCAAGCGATGGGAACTGCGCAGTCGGCTTGACCAGATTCTCGGCTGAGTTGGCCGAGCTCACGGCGTTGGTCGACTGGCCGTTGATGGAGGCCCAGATCTGGAAAGACGTTCCCGACGACATGGACCGCATGCGTCGGCGAGCGGCCGAGTTCCTGGTACACCGGGAGTTTCCTCTCGACCTGCTCGCCGGTTACGTCGTACGGACGACGGATCGGCAGGAGCAGGTGAGGCAGCTGTTCCGAGACGCTGGCATGATCGAGCCTTACGTAGGTGTCAGACCGAGCTGGTACTACGGGTACACACGGGGGGAGGTGCGCGAATGATCATCATCAGCCACGGGAACCTGCTGACCGCCGAAGCGGACGCGCTGGTCAACACCGTCAACACGGTCGGGGTCATGGGGAAAGGCATCGCTCTTCAGTTCAAGCGCGCCTACCCGGCAAACTACGCGGCCTACCGCACGGCATGCCATGAAAACCAGGTCACCTTGGGGCAAATGTTTGTGTTCGACTCGGCGCGCCTTGGCCCCCGCAGGTACGTCATCAACTTCCCGACCAAGGGACACTGGCGGGCCAACTCGAAGCTGAAGGACATTGAGACCGGACTGGCCGACCTCGTCCGGGTGGTCCGCGAGCGGAAGATCGCATCTGTGGCGATGCCCGCCCTGGGCTGCGGCAACGGTGGACTTGACTGGGACGACGTTCGATCGCTCATCGAAGGCGCCTTCGCCGAGGTCCCTGAGGTGCGAGTCTTACTCTTCCCCCCAGAGGGAGCACCTGACCCGGCCGACATGCCGGTGGCGACGGTGAAACCTCCGCTCACTCCGGGCCGCGTCACCCTGATCCAGGCCATCGATCGCTACCTGAGCCGAGCACGACGACTCGAACCACGTGATGGCATCACCATCCTGGAGATTCAGAAGATCGCCTATTTTCTCCAGGTGCTGGGGCAACCGCTGCGACTGGAGTTCAGCCGGGGCAGGTACGGCCCGTACGCCGAAAGCCTCAACCACGTGCTGGACCGCCTCGAAGGGCACTACCTGACGGGCTTCGGCGACCGTTCTGCACGGGTTGAGGAGCTGCGACCCATTCGGCTGACCCCCGGCGCT
Source organism: Micromonospora sp. NPDC049662 (assembly GCF_040675055.1). Lineage (NCBI taxonomy): Bacteria > Bacillati > Actinomycetota > Actinomycetes > Micromonosporales > Micromonosporaceae > Micromonospora > Micromonospora sp. NPDC049662. The sequence goes on along the minus strand of NZ_JBFAOC010000040.1, from coordinate 21,849 downwards.
GCCGGCGACGTCGCAGCGTGGTCAGAAGCTCATGGCACAGCAGCGTCTGAGACATTGGATCAGCTAGCTCGGTTGACCGACGGATTCGAGTCCCCGTACAGCCTGGAACTGCTGGCGACCGTGCATTACGCGGCGGCAGCGCATCCGCCTACCGACGACCTCGACGAACTAACCGAGCGCGTTCGTTCTTGGAGTGGTCGAAAAGCCCGGCTTTTCACCTCCGCGCATATCGAGCTGGCCTACGAACGCCTGCAATCGGTCGGGCTGCTACCTGCGTTGCGCGTTGCATGAGTCGCCAGTCGGGTGAGGTGGCCTCGCCGATTGCGCGACAAGTTCTGCCGATGCGACCGGTCGCCGCGCCCCATCCATAGACGGAACGTGTGGTTAGGTAGCTCGAATGACGGATCTTGAGCGGGGTGTGTACGAGCACCTGATCACCCGTGAGCTGGCTGATCGCCTCCAGCATGTCGACCCCGCCCTGGTTCAGCACCACAACCTCGACCCGGCCGACGCGCACACCGCCCTCGCCCGGCACATCGCCACCCTGGCCGCCCGAGCCCTGCAGTCCGTCCCCAATGGCGACGACAAGCTCCACCACCAGATCGCAATGGCGAACCAGATCGCTGACGCCATCACCACCCTGAGTCCCAAGGCAGCAACGGAACAGGACCAGGTCACCGACGCCAAGCACCTGCTCCATGCCATCGCCGCCCCGCCAACGCCACCCGCGCAGCCGAGCTTTCCGGACCGTCCCACCACGCCCCTCTCCACCGGCGCACTCCTGGTCAACGGCCGCCACCAGCCCCGAATCGGCCACGAGGTCAACCACGAGATGGCCTCGGCCGAGAGCGTCGATCTGCTCTGCGCGTTCATCAAGTGGTACGGCCTGCGCATCGTTGAGCACGCCATCCGCGACCTGATCGACCGAGGCGGCAAGGTCCGGGTCATCACCACCACCTACCTTGGCGCGACCGATCAGCGAGCGCTCGACCGGCTCAAAGAGCTGGGCGCAGAGGTCAAGGTGTCCTACGAGACGCGGACCACTCGCCTGCACGCCAAGGCTTGGCTGTTCCGCCGTAACAACGGCACCACCACCGCGTACGTCGGCTCGTCGAACCTGTCGAAGACCGCACTGGTGGACGGCGTCGAGTGGAACGTGCGCATCTCGAACATCGAGCAGCCGCACGTCATCGACACGTTCACGGCCACGTTCGAGGACTATTGGAACGACCCGGCGTTCGAGGCGTACGACGCGACCAGGGACGCCGAGCGGCTTCGGCATGCGCTGAGCGGGGAACGCCGCGATCAGACACCCACCGAGATCTCGAACCTGGACGTGCGCCCGTACCCGTACCAGGCAGAGATCCTCGCCGACCTGGACGCCGAACGGCTGGTGCACGGGCGTTGGCGCAATCTGGTGGTCATGGCGACGGGCACCGGCAAGACCGTCGTCGCCGCCCTGGACTACCGCCGACTGCACAGGGCGAAGCGAGCGGACTCGCTGCTCTTCGTAGCGCATCAGGAGCAGATTCTGCGGCAGAGCCTGTCTACGTTCCGGCAGGTCATGGGGGACGGCAGCTTCGGCGAGACGCTTGTCGCGGGCGAGAAGCCGAACGGTTGGAAGCACGTCTTCGCCTCCATCCAGTCGCTGCACCGGCGGGAGGTCGACCCCGAGGCGTACGACATGGTGATCGTGGACGAGTTCCACCACGCTGAAGCGCCCACGTACACCCGGCTTTTGGAGCGGCTGCGTCCCCGCGTACTCCTCGGACTGACCGCGACCCCCGACCGGGCCGACGGCGGCGACGTGCGCCGGTGGTTCGACGGGCGCGCGTCCGTTGAGCTGCACCTGTGGGACGCGTTGGAGCGGCAGTTGTTGTCGCCGTTCCAGTACTTCGGGCTGCACGACGACGTGGACCTGTCGCACCTCGCCTGGAAGCGCGGCCAAGGCTACGACCCGGCCGACCTGGACGTCGTCTACACCGGCAACCACGCACGGGCGCGGTCGGTGTTGCGTGCGGTCAGCGACAAGGTGGACGTCGGGCGGATGCGGGCACTCGGGTTCTGCGTGAGCATCGGGCACGCCGAGTTCATGGCCAGGTGGTTCAACGACCACGGCGTGGCGTCTGCGGCAGTGACGTCGCGAGCCGGCACTGATCGGGCCGCGCTGTTGCGGGACTTCAAGGCCGGCAAGCTTCGGGTGCTCTTCACCGTGGACCTGTTCAACGAGGGCGTCGACCTGCCGATGGTCGACACGATCCTGATGCTGCGACCCACCGAGAGCGCCACGATCTTCCTGCAACAACTCGGCCGTGGTCTGCGACTGGACGACGACAAGCCCTGCCTGACCGTGCTCGACTTCATCGGCGGGCAGAACGCCAACTTCCGCTTCGACCTGCGCTGGCGTGCCCTGACGGGGGTGAGCCGGCGGGCGATCACCGAGGCGGTTCGCGACGACTTCCCGAGTCTGCCCAGCGGCTGCCACGTCGAGCTGGACCGGGTGGCAAAGGATCTCGTCCTCGCCAACCTGAAAAGCGCACTGCCCACCTCGAAGACCGGCCTGGTCTCTGAGCTGCGGCAACTCGGCGACGTCACTCTGGCGACGTTCCTGCGCGAGACGGGCTTGGAGATCGAGGACGTGTACCGATCGGCCAGCGTCGGTGGCTGGACCGGCCTGCGGCGGCTCGCCGGCGTCGAGACGACCGCGCCCGGCCCCGACGACCGCGAGCTGGGCCGCGCCATCGGTCGCATGCTGCACATCGACGACACCGACCGGCTAGAGCTACTAACGAAGGTCACGGCCGGACCACCCGCGCCAGGTCAGCAGGGGTACGCGGGCAGCAGCCGACTACTGGACATGCTGCACTTCAGCCTCTGGGGGCCGAACGCCCCGCTGGCGACGCGCGGCGAACGGCTGGCACAACTGTGGAAGGAGCCGGCGCGTTGCGCCGAGTTGCGGCAGGTCGCCGAGGTGCTGCGGGACCGCATCCACCGGGTCACGCCCGCGCTCGCCGCGGGGGCGGTGCCGCTGCGGGTGCACGCCCGGTACAGCCGCAACGAGGCGTGCGCCGCCTTCGGAATGCCCAATCCGGGCTCGCTGCGCGAGGGTGTGAAGTGGCTGCCGGACGCCCAGGCCGACCTGTTCTTCGTCACCCTGGTCAAGTCCGAGGCGCACTACTCCCCCACCACCATGTACGCCGACCGGGCCATCACCGACACGGTGTTCCAGTGGGAGTCGCAGAGCACCACGTCGGCGGCGTCGGCGACCGGGCGGCGCTATACGTCGGGCGGCTCGACAGTGCACCTCTTCATTCGGGAGACCCGTATCGCCGACCGTGACCTGGGCGCACCGCCGTACCTCTACGCCGGCACCATGACGTACGAGTCGCACACCGGTGACCGGCCGATGCGTGTCCTGTGGCAGCTCCACCACGCCCTACCCGCCGACGTCTACGCCACCGCCCGAACAATCGCCGCTTAGCCCTCACCGGCGGTTGGTCAAGCTGCGTCCGCGTTTGAGGCGAACCTGACGTCCAACCGTCGATCCAGAGCCCGGGCTAACCTCTCCAGGACCGGCAGGGTCGGCACAGTCCCGCCCGCCTCGAAGCGTGCCACCGCGGACTGCGTCATGCCGGCGGCCTGCGCCAACTGGCTCTGACTCCAGCCGTGCCCTTCGCGCAGGTTGCGCACCTCCTGGCCAAGCTCGAAGGCGATCCGGGTGGCCTCGTACGTCTCGGCCGCCCCCGGCTCCGCCATCCGGTGCTCACGCAGGTCGTTCCAGTCCAGGCGATCACTCATCGCTCTGCCCTCTCGTTCACGATGTGCCGCTCCGCCACACATCGCTCGAATGCGCGGCGAGCCCGCTCGACTTCCCGGTCCTCCCGCATCCGCGTCTTGCGGAACACCGTGAGCAGGATGATCCTCCGGTCGGAGGCAATCCAGTAGGTCACGCGGACTGCGTCGCGCTCCAGATAAAACCGCAGCTCACGCAGTTTGCCGTCAAGCTGTCTGCTGTGCGGCTCTCCGAGCAAGACGCCTCGGCCGGCCAGAAGATCGATGTAGAACGCCGCTCGAGCGAAGTCGGCAGTTGATAGTTCCTCCAGCCAGTCTCGGACCTCTGGTTCCAGCTCCACGCTACCCCAACCCATAGCATCGATGCTATGGGTTAAGTCGATCTCACCGAACTCCATCAAACGCGTGTTGGCGATGATTTCGGTGCTGCCCTGGCCGCTCGGGCGGCCACATCGTCGGGGCCGCCTGCCTAACCGGCGGCGGAACTGCGCGTTAGGTTGAAGACCATGGAACAGCGGATCAGCCTCATCACCCTGGGAGTCGCGGACGTGGCCCGCGCGAAGGCGTTCTACGAGCACCTCGGCTGGCGGGGCCAGGAGGTCGAGGGGACGGTCTTCATCCAGGCCGGCGGCCTGGCCCTCGTCCTCTGGGGCCGCGACAAGCTGGCCGCCGACGCGGGCATCGACGACCCGGGCACCGACGGCTTCGGCGGGGTGACCCTCGCCCAGAACGTCCGCTCACAAGCCGAGGTCGACGAGGTGATCGCCACCGCGACCAAGGCAGGCGCGACGGTGACCAAACCAGCCCAGGAGACCTTCTACGGCGGCTACGCCGGCTACTTCGCCGACCCGGACGGTCACCTGTGGGAGATCGCCTGGAACCCGGGCTTCGCCCTTGCGGAGGACGGCTCCCTCACCGTCCCCGACTTCAGCGCCATGGACTGAGCAAGCGGCGGCAAACAGCCAAGACGCCGATCATGGTGCCGGGGACGGGCAGAGCAGCGGGTCCAGCACCGGCAGTTGAAGAGGGTCCAGACAGACAGCCAGCAACTCGGGATTCGGTGAGGGCGTAGCCGTCAGAGTCGGGGTCGGCGTCGGTGAGGCCGACGCGACGGGCGGCGTCGGCAGGGCTGACGCGGGCGGGTCCGTGCTGGGGACCGGCGTCGGCACCGGACTCGGCGAACGGGTCGGGACGACGGGCGGCGCGGCGACCGGTGGCAGGGCCACCGCTACGACAGGGGGCACCGCTGTAGAGACATCTGTCGGGGCCGACGGCCGGACAGTCGAGGCGGGCGGGGCGGTCCATACGGCACTGACGGCCGAGCCGACCCGCGTCCTGGCTGGCACCGGCCCGACGGGCCCGAGCGGCACGAACACCGCCCCAGCCCTCGGCAGGTCCATCGCGACGATCTCCGCCGAGGGCACCGGGCCGACGGGACCTGACGCTCCAGGGCCCAGAGCACCCGGTCCGAGCGTCACGAACACCACTGCGGCGACGGCGGCGGCACCGACCGCGCGCCGGTCGAGGCGTACCGCCTTCAGCGGCGCGTCGTCGGGCCCCACCCCCAGAGGAGGCGCGGGCGGAGCGGCCCGGTGGGCGGTCAGCAGTTCGTCGATCTGGGCGACGACAGCGGCGCGATCCTCGCTGGTCGCGAGGGTGAGATAGAAGCGGAAGTTCACCACGGCACCGGACGGGACCAGCAGCCCGTCCAGTCGGCCGCGGTCGGGCAGCAGGGTGACCGGGACGTCGGGGTGGTGGGCGGGGCCGACCAGGTCGTCGTACCGCCACTCGCGCCGGTGCTCCCGGCCGCCGAAGGCCACCCGTCGGCTGGTCACCACGGCCATGCCGGTGTCGACCGCCCGCAGGCCCGGCGGCAGCGCCTCCGAAGACGGCTCAGCGAAGGAACACGAACCCGGCGTGGGCAGCCCGGGGACGTGCCGCGCCTCGGCCTCGACAAGCGTGGCGACGGGAAGGACGCGCAAGACGAGTTCGTCGTCATCGAGCTCTACCGGCAGGCCGGTGCGGGGCTGCGTACACCCGATGAAGCTGGCGGCTTCGATGCGGAGCCGGACCAGGTGGTCGTCGCGGCGCTGCCAGGCGTCGATGGCGTGCCGGTACGCGCGCTGCCGGCGCTCGTTCTCGCGCTCGGCCCAGGCGGTCCGCCAGGGGACGTGGGCCACAGAGGTCACGGTCACACGCGTTACAACCGCTCACGTACGTGACAGGCAACGCGACCGGGATCGATGTATCCCGTTGCGCCCGAAAGAAGAGTATTGACGGAACGCAGCGCGTAGCCCGCTGCCGGCGGCTGCTCCGGCAGAGAACCGGAGCAGCCGCCGAGACAGCACTACGGCCGCAGAGAGGTGAAGAACTCCCTCAGCTCAGCCGCGAGCAGATCGGGCTCCTCCAGCGGCATGAAGTGCCCGCCCCGGCCCGGTTCGCTCCAGTGCCGGATGTCGGTGCAGGCCCGCTCGGCGATCGAACGGGGGAAGTTCGCCTGCGAGGGTTCGGTGCTCACCGTGAACGCGGCGGGCACGGTGATGTCGGGTCGTGGCGTGTTGTGGTCGAAGTCGGCGTACTGCCGGAACGACGAGCCGATCGTGCCCGTCACCCAGTACAGCGTGATGATGGTGAGCAGGGTGTCCCGGTCGATGCTGTTCGCCAGGTCACCGTGGTTGTCGCTCCAGTCCCGGTACTTGTCGACGAGCCACGCGGCCAGCCCGGCGGGTGAGTCGGCGAGCGCCGCTGCCAGGGTGTCCGGACGGGTGCCCATGATGGCGCTGTAGCCGCCGTCGGTCTCGTCGTACGCGGCCTCGGCGTCCAGGAACGCCTGCTCGGCCGCCGACAGCGGTCGGTCGTCGAAGCTGGCCGGGAACGGTGGATGGATCATGTGGATGCCGGCCACCCGCTCCGGATACCGGGCACCGAGCCAACCGGTGACGACCCCGCCGACGTCGCCGCCGAAGGCACCGTAGCGCTCGTAGCCGAGCACGTCGGTCATCAACTCGTGCAGCGTCCGGGCGAGGACCGCCCGGGTCAGCGGCTCGTCGGGCAGCTCCGAGTAGCCGAAGCCGGGCAGGGACGGCACCACCACGTCGAACGCGCCCCCGAGCGGGCTGGTCAGCCGGTCGACCAGGGGCAGCATCTCGACGAAGCTGCTGGGCCAGCCGTGGCTCAGGAGCAACGGCGGCGGTGCGGGCGTACCCGCCGGACGGTCCGCGCGGACGTGCACGAAGTGCAGCTTCCGGCCGCCGACGAGCGTCAGATACTGGGGGTACGCGTTGAGCGCGGCCTCCCGGGCACGCCAGTCGAACTCGTCGTGCCAGTAGGACACCAGGTCCCGCAGGTAGTCGGGATCGACGCCGCCCTGCCACGGTCGGTGGCCGCTGCGGTCGGTGAAGCGGGTGCGGGCCAGTCGAGCCCGCAGGTCATCGAGGACCGCATCGGACACGTCGATGCGGAACGGGGAGACAGACATTGATCCTCCGATAAGGGAGGGCGCACTCCCCGACCCGAAGGCGTCAGCTGAGGGGGACGGACGAGGAGGGCGCCCAGGCGTGGCAACGGGTGTTCACGGGGCTCACCTCCTTCTCGTCGCTGACGGGGATCACCGTACCTGAGCGGGCTCGAACAGCTCGACCGGGTTGCCGGCCGGGTCGTCCAGGACGATCTGCCGGCCTCCCGGGCCGCTGACGACGTCGCTGCGAAAACCCACTCCGGCCGTACGCAGCCGGGCAACCTCGGCGTCGAGGTCGGCGACGATCAGGTGGATGCGGTTCCAGCCGCCCGGCTGGGGACGGCGGCCGTCGGGCAGGGCCCGGCCCGCCGAGCTGGCCGGACCGGAGAGCAGTAGCCGCAGGTTGCCGCGCCGCACGTCGGCGAACGCGGGCAGGAAGGCGCTGGCCGAGGTGAAGCCGAGGTGCACGGTGTAGAAGTCGATCGCGGCGGCCACGTCGTCGACGAGGTACCGCACGCTGACCGTGCTGTCATCGATGGGGCTGGTCATGATGCCCTCTCTCCTGGGGTGGCGAGCGTGTGCAGCAGGAAGTCGATCCGCTGGGCGAGGTCGTCGGCGACCCGTTCGAACGCGGGTAGCCCGTCGGGGTCCGCGGCCGGGTCCGGAATGCTCCAGTGCGCGCTGCGCGGGCCTCCGGGGAAGTCGGGGCAGACCTCCTTGACCCGGTCGCAGAGGGTGATCACGGCGTCGAACGGTTGACCGGTGAACTCGTCGAGGTGCGTGGGTCGGGCCGAGCCCAGGTCGATGCCGCGCGCCGACATGACGGTCACCGCGTGCGGGTGGACGGGCTTCGGTCGGCTCCCGGCGCTGTACGCCTGCACGGCGCCGGCGGTGCGTTCCCGCAGCAGCGTCTCGGCCATCTGCGAGCGGGCGCTGTTGCCGGTGCACAGGAACAACACCCGGCCGGTCACCGAGGTGGCCGGCGACGGCGGGGCGAGCCGCAGCCCGGGATGCAGGGCCGCGCCAGCGTCCGACAGCAGGCCGGCGCAGTGGGCCAGGGCGAGCGAGTAGTAGGTGTCTCGCCCGTCGGCGCTGCTGCGCCGGGCGGTCACGAGCGCGGCCTGACGGAGCTTGCCGAGGTGGTACGAGACGAGGTTCTGCGGCTGGCCGAGACGGGCGGTCAGCTCGCGTACGGCGAGGTCACCACGGGCCAGTTCGCTGAGCAGGCCCCACCGCACGGGGTGCCCCGCGGCGGTCACAAACCCCGGTGGCGCGCTGGTGCCGGATGACCTCACTCCCGCAGATTACATCAAACTGATTTGATGTAATAGGGGTCAGCCCGCTCGTCGCCGACGCGACAGGGAGCCGAGCAGCGGATCGTCGGCCGGGAACCGCGATCGCGTACGCGGCGGGTACGCCTCGCAGTGCCCGACCCACTGGGCGGCGGCGACGGCGAGGGCGTCGGCCGAGACGGTGAGCACCAGCGGGTAGATGGCGGTGGCCGGCCGGCGCATCCACGGGGGCAGCGACTCGGCGGAGAACTCGACGATCAGTTCCAGCCGACGTCGACGGATCACCCGGGTACGCAGCGCCAGGTTGGGTTCGGTGAAGCGGACCATCGCCGGTGGCGGGTTCGGACCGCCGGCCGCCGCCGCCTGGCCGTGCAGCCAACTGCCCAGCGCGCGGGCCTCCTCGACGAGCAGGCTCGGGTAGTGATGTGACCAGAGCTGACCGTCGGCGGTCCGGGCGTCCACCTCGATGAGCAGCCAGTCCTGCCAGCCCGGCGCCGCCAACTCGGGGTCGTCGGGCGGGTCGATGCCGGGCTGGTAGCCGACCGGGCGGATCCGCACCCGGGCACCGTCGTCGGATCGGATCTCCACTCGATCATTCTGACTGACCTGAACGAGCGTTCGGGTCAAAACGCGCTACTTCGTGACGGTCCGCCGGACGCCCCGGTGGTCAGCGCACGCGCCCGCCCGGCCACCCGCGAGGCTGACCGAGCCGTCCCGGCACTGCACGAGGTAGCCCCGGCCCGCCCAGAACTGCGGCACGCAGTCGAACCAGTCGCACACCTCGACGGCGGGCCGGCGAACCCTCGTCCCGCCGCAGAAGTCGTACCCCAGGGGGTTCTCCGGCGCCCCGCAGCGCGGCCCGGACGTCGCGCTCGACGACGGGCGTGGCGACGGTTTCCGCTTGGGCGTGGTGGTGGGCGCGGGCCGCGGGACCGCCGGCCGCAGCAGCGCGGGAGGCCCGCTGGCGGCCGGTGCCGGCGTGGCCGCCACGGCGACCACCGCGCCCCCGGTCGGGTCCGACGGGTTCGATTCGAAGAGCGCCGCCGGTACGAGCAGCGCGACCGCCGCCGCCACCGCGATGGACCGGCGACCGCCGGGCACGAGCGCGGAGAGCCGGGCCTGCGCCGGGGTGGCCACCGCCGGCCGGAACGGTTTGAGCTGGTCGTGCTCCGCGATCAACTCGTCGAGCTGGGCGAGCACCGCGGCTCGCTGCTCGATCGAGTCGGCGAAGGCCAGCGTCAGCTTGAACCGGAAGTCCGCCGCCGCGTCGGTGGGCAGCAACAGTCCGGAGGTACGACGCCGGTCCAGCACCTGGATCAGGGTCACCGGCCCCACCGGGTCGTGGGTCAGGCCGGTGATCCGGCCGTACGCCCAGTCGCGCCGACCGCGCCCGCCGAGCAGCACCAACCGGCGGCTGGTGATGACGGCCATGCCGGCGTCGGTGACGCGTACGCCGTCGGGTCGGCGCGGACGCAGCGGCGCGGCCGGCACGGCGACCGTGAGGTCCGGCGCGGGCAGCACGGCCGTGTGTCGCACCTCGACCAGTTGCGCGGCGGGCAGCGCCCACAGCACCACCTCGTCGTCGACGAGTTCGAGTGGAAGGCCCGCGCCGGCCGCGGCGGAACCGTGGAAGTCGGCGGCCAGGGCGCGCAGCCGCCGTAACTCGTCGTCGCGTCGCCGCCAGGCCGTCTCCGCGCCGCGGTACGTGCTGATCCGCCGCACGTTCTGCCGCTGCGCCCAGCGGTACCGCCATGTGGAACCCGTCGAATCAGTCTTTGCCACGCCGACTCCTTCGCCGCGTAGGCCACCAATCTGGGGTGCACTCGGATTAACAGTTGTGACGGTCGGCCGGGACACGCCAAGGCGGGCGAACTACCCGAACGGCGGATCAACCCGGACGATAGGGCGATACTGACGGTCATGCCGCCAGCTACCCCGCCCGGTGTGGTGATCGGGATCGACATCGGCACCACGAGCACCAAGACCATGGCGTACGACACCGACGGGCGGCTGATCGCCAGCCACTTCGTCGGCTATCCCCTCGACGACCCGCACCCCGGGTACGCCGAGCAGAACCCGGACGTGATCCTCGCCGCCGTCGTCGAGTCGCTCCGGACCGTGGTGGCCGAGTTGGCCGCACCGATCTCCGGCCTGGCGTTCTGCTCCGCCATGCACAGCCTCATCGGCCTCGACGCGGCCGGCAACCCGCTCACGCCGTCGGTGACCTGGGCCGACTCCCGGGCCACCCGGCAGGCCGAGCGGCTGCGGGCGGTGCCGTCCGGGCTGGCGCTGCACCGGCGCACGGGTACGCCCATGCACCCGATGTCGCCCCTGCCCAAGCTGCTCTGGTTCGCCGAGCAGGAACCCAAGCTCTTCGAACGCGTCACGCACTGGGTCGGCATCAAGGACTGGGTGCTGCTGCGACTCTGCGGAGAACTGGTCACCGACCACTCGATAGCCTCGGCCACCGGCCTGATGGACATCCACACCCTCGAGTGGGACGCCGAGGCGTTGACCATCGCCGGCGTCACCGGGGAGCGGTTGCCCCGACTGGTCGCCACCACCGCCGTCCTGCCCGGCCTCACCGCGCGGGCCGCCGACGCCATCGGCGTGCCGCGGCGCACGCCGGTGGTGGTCGGGGCGGGCGACGGGCCGTTGGCCAACCTGGGTCTGGGCGCGGTGCACCCCGGCATGGTCGCCTGCTCGATCGGCACCAGCGGCGCGATGCGGGTCATGGTCGAGCGCCCCGGCGTCGACCCGCTGGGCGGAGTGTTCTGCTACGCGCTCACCGAGGACCGCTGGGCGGTCGGCGGCGCGATCAACAACGGCGGCATCGTCCTCAAGTGGGCGGGCGCCGCGCTCGCGCCGGAGTTGGGCGAGCATCCCGAGGAGGACCTGGTCGCCCTGGCAGCCCGGGCGCCGGTCGGCTCGGGCGGGCTCATCATGCTGCCCTACCTGCACAGCGAGCGCGCTCCACACTGGAGCGCCCTGCCCCGCGGCGCGTACGTCGGGCTGACCCACGGGCACCGCCGCGAACACCTCGTCCGGGCCGCCATGGAGGGGGTCTGCCAGCAACTCGCACTGGTCCTCACCTCGGTCCGCGCGGCCGGCAACGAGGTCCGCGAGATCCGCGCCGGTGGCGGCTTCGCCCGTAGTGGCCTGTGGCGACAGATGCTCGCCGACGTGCTCGGCATGCCGGTGAGCTTCCCCGCCGGACGCGAGGGGTCGAGCTTCGGCGCGGCGCTGCTCGGCATGCAGGCGCTGGGCCTGATCCCCAGCATCGACGTCGCCGCCGACCTGGTCCAGATGGAGGAGACCATCCGTCCCGACCCGGCCGCCGCCGCCACCTACGCGGCGCTGCTGCCCCTCTTCGCCGAGCTGTACGAGGCGCTGGTGCCGACCTTCACGTCGATGCGTCGCCTGGCACCCGGCCTGCCCGCCGAGCCACCCACCCCGGGACCGCCGATGTAGCCGGCTCGACCGCCGACCGGCTCGACCGGCTGGCGGCTCGACCGGCTGGCGGCTCGACCGGCGGGCGACGCGACCGGCGGGCGACGCGACCGGCGACCGGCGCGACCGGCGACCGGCTCGACCGGCGGGCGACGCGACCGGCGACCGGCTCGACCGGCGGGCGACGCGACCGGCGACCGGCTCGGCGCGGGGCTGGCCGTTCGGTGTTGAGCGTGATGCCGGTGAGTCATCTTGATGCCACTGAGGCATCACGCTCTCGCGGGCGCGGTCTCCCGGACGGGTGACTCACGCCCCGGCAGCCCCATCCGCCGCCAACGCTTCTTATCGTACAAACGTGAGGAAAAGCGACAAGAAGCGCTCATCTTCCCTGCTTGCGGCGGCGATCGCGCTGGTCGTCGCGGCGACGACCGGCCCGGCCACCGCCGACGGTCCCGGCCCGAACCACCGAACGACCCTGGGGTACGCAGCCGACGGACCCACCGCCGACACCGGGCCGAAGGACACGGACGGCCCGAGCGACACGGACGGGCCGAACGACACGGGCGGGCGGAGCGACACGGGCGGGCCGAACGACACGGGCGGGCGGAGCGACGAGCCGGGCGTGGAGCCGACGCCGGAGCGGGCGCCGACCAGCGAGGTGTCCTGGCTGTCGTTCCCTGGCGGGGCGTTCGCGGTGGACTCGCTCGGGCACACCGTGCGGTACCGGGCCTGCGACGGCGACACCGGCCGGGTCGCCGACCCGGACATGCGGGTCGCCGCCGGGGTGGCCAGTGGGGCGGTCGTCGTCGAAGGGACCGCCTACCGCTACCGGGTGCCGCTGGTCGGGCGCAGCGAGGGCACGCTTGAGGTGATCCAGCGGCACCGCCCGCCGACGACGCTCACCGGAGTGGTGGTCACCAGCCCGCAGCCGCCCACCGACCCGGTCGCGGGAGCACGGCTGTTCCCGCTCAGCGGACAGCTCGCCCGGGTGGTCGCCGACGCCAGCCTCAACCCCGCTGGCGCAACCGTCCGGGACCTCTCCGGCCGGTACGGGGACCAGCAGGTTTCGGTCAACGGGTCGCTGCGTCCCAAGGCCGCGAGCGTCATCAAGCTCTGGATCCTGGTCGAACTCCTGCGCCGGGTCGACTGTGGACAGGTGTCTCTCGACGACGGCGTGCTGGTCACGCCGGCCGACGTGGTGGGCGGCACCGGCCAGCTCCAGTTCGAGACGTTCCCGCAGGTGGTCACGCTGTACCGGCTCGCACGCTATCTGATCAAGTACAGCGACAACGTCGCGGCCAATGTGCTGATCACCTACCTGGGTGGGTTCGCCCCGGTCAACGCGCTGATCGACTCGATGAACCAGCGCTCCACCATCCTGGCCCGGCGGATGCTCGACAGCGCGGCAGCGCAGCGCGGCGAGGAGAACTACACCAGCCCGGACGACGTCGTGTCGCTGCTCGGCGCGGTCTGGGACGGCGAGGTCCTCACCCCGGCCTCCCGGGACCTGATGATCGGCTTCATGCGGGAGCAGACCCTGAACACCAAGATCCCGGCGGCGCTGCCACCCGGCGTCCCGGTGGCCCACAAGACCGGTGACCTGCCGGACGCCTCCCACGACGTCGGCTACTACCTGATCCCCGGCACGGAGACCGCCGTCGCGTTCCTCACCGCCGGGCCGATGGTGACCGGGGACGAGACCGTCCGCCGGATGGCCAGGACCGTCTACGACTTCCTGGTCCCGCCATCCGACGGCGCGGTCGAGGAGTGAGCCCCGGTCAGGCCCGGCTGATCGCGTTGGCGTGGATCGCCTCACTGATGTAAGCGGCCAACCCCGGGGCGATCTTCTCGTAGTACGCGGTGAACCGCTCGTCGGCCATGTACATGTCGGCCAACCCGGTCTGCACCTCGTACGAGCACTCGTAGAACCAGCGACTGATGATCTGCCGGTGCTCCTCGGCCAGGTCCATCGCTTCCGGGCCGTCGGCCGGCGCGCCCGAGGCCATCAGCGCGACGATCCGTCGACCCCAGTCCTCGTTCTCCGCCTTGATCCGCAGCCAGTCCTCCTTGCCGTAACGGGAGGCCCGGCGGTTCGACTCCCGGTACGCGTCGGTGCCTCCCCAACGCTGCTCCGCCTCGGCCTCGTACTCCTCCGGTCGGAAGTCACCGAAGACCTCGAACCGCTCTTCCGGGGTGAGTTGGATGTTCAACTTGCTCGCCTCCATCGCGAACTCGATCGCCGTGACCATTTCCTGCAACCGCTTCATCCGTTCCGTCAGCAACTCGTGCTGCCGGCGCAGGTGCGCGGCCGGGTCGGCCGCCGGGTCGTCGATGATCGCGGTGATCTCCTCAAGCGGGAAACCCAGCTCGCGGTAGTACAGGACGAGCTGCAACCGTTGCAGGTCCGCGTCGTCGTAGCGGCGGTAACCCGCCGAGGTACGCCCGCTGGGCGAGAGCAGACCGACCTCGTCGTAGTGGTGCAGCGTCCGTACCGTCACGCCGGCGATCTTCGCCACCTGACCCACCGTGTACGCCATGGTTCCCCTCCCTTCCGGAAACCAGGCTCCTACCTGCCGCTACGTCAGGGTCAAGCCCGATTCTGACCCACCGTGGCGGGGCTGTCCGGACGCCCGTACAGAAAGCCCTGCCCGCGCGGGCAGCCGATGGCGGTGACCGCGTCGTGCTGGCGCTCGGTCTCCACCCCCTCGGCGATCACCGCCAGGTCGTACGCGCCGGCCAGCCGGGTGACCATCTCCACCGTGGCGTACGCCCGGTCGTCCGTGCCGAGGCGGGCCACGAACGAACGGTCGATCTTCAACTCGGTGGCCGGGATGCGGTGCAGGTAGCTCAGCGACGAGTAGCCCGTGCCGAAGTCGTCGATGGCGATCTGGATGCCCAGTTCCCGGAGCTGGTGCAGCCGTTCCAGCACGGCGTCGGTCCCCTCGATCAACGCCGACTCGGTCAGCTCCAGCGTCAACGCCCGGGGTGCCAGCCCGGCGCCGGCGGTGGCCGCCGTGACCGTGGCGATGAGGTCCGGCCGGCGCAGGTGGGCGGCGGCGATGTTCACCGCGACCGTCGCCTCCGGCGCGCGGGCCCGCCAGGTCGCCGCCGCCCGGCACGCCTCGTGGATCACCCAACGGTCGATCGGGAGGATCAGGCCGGTCTCCTCCGCCAGCGGCAGGAACCGCGCCGGGGGCAACATCCCCAGTCGGGGGTGCCGCCAGCGCACCAGCGCCTCAGCGCTGCGTACCGCACCGGTGGCGAGGTCGACGATCGGCTGGAACTCCAGGTGCAGTTGCTCCTCGTCGACGGCCCGGCGCAGATCGGCGATCAGCTCCGCCCGGGTCACGGCCGACTCACGCAGCGCCGGGGTGCAGGTCCGGTACGCGGACTTGCCGGCGGCCTTCGCCGCGTACATCGCGATGTCGGCGTCGCGCAGCAGGTCGGAGTGGGAGGCGTGCTGCGGCCCGTACTCGGCGATGCCGATGCTCGCCGACGGGTGCACACCCACGTCCTCCTCCCCCTCGGACGGGCGCAGCGCGTCCAGCAGGCGTTCGGCCAGGTGCTCCGGTGACACCGGCCGGTCCCCCTCGACCAGCACCGCGAACTCGTCGCCGCCGAGGCGGGCGATCGTGCCGTCGCCGTCCACGGCAGCCCGCATCCGAGCCGCCAGCCCGGTCAGCAGGGCGTCGCCGGTGGCGTGCCCGAACCGGTCGTTGACCTGCTTGAACCCGTCGAGGTCGAGCAGCAGGACGGCCACCGGCCGACCGTCCCGCAGGGCCAGCCGCAGCAGTCGGTTGAACAGCAGCCGGTTCGGCAGCCCGGTGAGCTGGTCGCCGTACGCAAGCCGGCGCAGTCGCGCCACCAGGCGCAGGTTCTCGTTGGCGGCCAGCCCCTGCCGTACGGCGAGGGCGGCGAGCAGGGTCATCATGGTCACGAAGACCAGCGGTGGAGTCTGGCCGGTCGGCCGGCGGGCCAGCAGCACCGCGATGATCGCCCCGCCGACCGGCAGGTACGGCAGCGCCACCCGCCACCACGGCGGCAGCGGGGATTCGGCGGTCTCGTCGGTGCCGTCGCAGTCCGGCGGCGGTCGGCTGGCGGTGGCCAGCCCGATCAGGAGGTAACTCAGCGGCCAGCACAGGTCGATGGGGTGGCCGGCGGCGTAGTCCCCCCGGGCGACCAGCGAGACGTACACCACGTCGGCCACCACCCGGATGGTCAGGCTCGCCGCGAGCACGCGCATCGGCCGCCACCGGGGCCGCGCCGGACCGGCCACCGCCACCAGGATGGTGAGCTGCATCAGGTCGAACATCGGGTAGAGCAGCCCCAGCGTGCGCGCCGGATCGGCCAACTCGGCGGCGGCAACCCCACGGAACACCAGCACCCAGCCGACCGGCACCAGCGCCAGCGCGACGATCACGCCGTCCAGCAGCGTCCGGGCCCGCCCGACGGCCGTCCGCGGTCCGGACGGGGAACTGAGCAGCGCGGCGGTGCCGGTGAGGATGCCGGCGCTGAAGACGACCCCGATCAGCGCGTTGTGCGGCAGGTCGTCGCCGACGAGCCGCTGCGCCGTCCAGATTCCCCGACCCAGCGCGGCGAGCGCCATGGTGACGGCGAGCAGCGTCCAGAACCGGCGCAACGGGGCCGGGTGTCGACGGGCCACGCCGGCACAGGCGACTGTCGCCCAGCCGGCGACCAGGAGCGCGCCCACGTCGCTGACCAGCGCCGCGCCGGGCAGCGCGGCGGCCAACCAGCCGGCCTCCACGACCAGGACCGCGATCGCGACGATCGGGCCGATGGGCTTGAGCTGCCCCGCGGCCTGCTTCACGTCCTGTCGCGACACGGTCGCTCCGGCTCTTCGTCGGGTGTGCACAGTCGGGCGGACCGGTCCACGGCAAACCTCGAAAGCCTAGCCAGCGCCCGGGAACGCCGCCAGGGCCGAACATCCAGGCCGATGCGGTCTCCCCGGGCTGTCCTGGCGGTCGGTGTCCGGTGCCGGCGACAGGTCGGGTCAGCGGCCGGCGGAGCGGTTCCAGGGTGAGCGGGGTAAGGCGGTGCCGGCCAGCGGACGGCGGACGGGTCGCCGTTTACGCCGGCCGGGAGTGCACGGCGGGCGGGTGGCGGTGTACACGACGGATCCGGCCGACGGGGGTCGGCCGATCAGCCAGCACAGGAAGCGGGCCATCTGCGGCTCAGCCGACCGGGAGACGCTGGGCGTCGGACTTGGCGATCTCGTACTCCGCGCCGCAGAACGTGCACTGCTGGGCGTACCGGGTGCGGATCGGGATGAGTGGGATGAAGAAGAGGGTGAATTTCGTCGACCGGCGGGTGATCACCTGTGCGGCGTGGTTGCCGCAGTGACGGCAGACCTCCTGCACGACACCGGACCGGTCGACCTTGGTACGCAGACCAAAGATGAGGAACATCGCACGGCAGTACCCACTCCACCCCGAAAAGTCACCGAACCCGCCCCACGAGCTGCAAGATCCGCACAAGGCGGTATAGCGATTGATATACTCCCCGGATGCCGCAGGATGAGTGGGAGGTCTTCGTCGTCGACGAGGTCCGCGCCTGGATCGACAGCCTGGACGAGGCGACTTTCGTCCGGGTCGTCCAGGCGATCGACGCGCTCGCCGAGGCAGGACCCGGACTGGGCCGCCCTCTGGTCGACACGATCAGCGGGTCGGCACTGGCAAACCTCAAGGAGCTGCGACCTGGCACCGTCCGCATCCTCTTCGTCTTCGACCCTTGGCGCGCAAGCATTCTGCTGGTCGCGGGCGACAAGGCAGGCCAGTGGCAGAGCTGGTATCAACAGGCCATCCCGCTCGCCGAGCAACGCTACGAGATCTACTTGAAGGAACGCGCGCAGCAGGAGGGGGGCCAACGATGAGTGGGCATGTGCGGTGGTCGGACATTCGGTCGGAGTACGTACAGCGGGCCGGTGGCGAGGAGGCCGTCGAAGCCGGAAAGCAGGAACTGCTCGCGCAGGTCGTCGGGCACCGACTCGCCGAGGTACGACGAGCCCGCGGCTTCACTCAGCAGCAGATCGCCGAGCGCATGGGTGTCACGAAGGGTCGGGTGTCCCAGATCGAGCAGGGCCGGATCTCCGGCCAGGAGGTGGTGGCCCGATACGCCGTCGCCCTCGGCGGTCGACTGCACCAAGCCATCTACTTCGACGACGGTGATATCGCAGCCATCGCGTGAGCGTGCGGGCAGCACCCTCTCCCCACGCACAAGATCGTGCTCGATCCAGGATGTAGTGCCTTCGAGGTGCGAACGAGGCCACTAAATCCTTGATCGAGCACGATCACGGCGGGACGGTCAGAGGGTGGGCTGGGGCTCCAGGCCGGGGACCTCCTCGGCGAGCCAGATCGGCTGCCAGGCCGCCATCTCGTGGAAGCGGCGCAGCTCGAACAGGCCGGCCACCGAGCCGGACCAGGCAGCGTACGGCGGGTTGGTCTCGTCGAAGCCGCTCTGTACGAAGGTCAGCGTGGTACGGCCACCGGATTCGGCCAGCTCCCAGCTGGTGACGCCGGTCGGTCCCCAGTCGACGGACATCCGCCGGCCGGGCTCCAGGTCGACGATCTTGGCGGCGTAGCCGTGCTCGAAGCCACCCATGGCGTACCGGCCGCCGACCCAGGGCTCGATCCCGATGGGGTAGCCGAACCAGGCGCTGGCCTGCTCGGAGTCGGTCAGGGACTCCCAGACCTTGTCGGCGGGGACCGCGATGACCAGCTCGCCGCGCAGCTCCGCGGAGGTGAAGTCGGTGCGCGGCAGCAGCGGCTTGCCCTCCAGGTGGGAGGCCAGGTTCGCGATGGACAGCGCCCAGTACGTCTGGAGCACGCCCCGAATGCTGGAGCCGTCCATCGCCTCGGCGAAGTCGAAGTGGCTCTGGGTCAGCGTGAGCACCGTGGCGTCCGGGCCATCGGCGGCGAGCTGGAACTCGGTGGTGGTCTCGACCCCGTCGAGCAGCCAACCGAAGCGCAGCGAGTCGTCGTCGGCGTGCAGGAGCCGCTGGTGCGGGGCGTCACCCTCGGGCGTGTAGCGGCCCCAGAACTCGTACCGCTCGGGCAGCTCGACCTCGGCGTGCTCGGCCAGCCAGAGGCGCAGCTCGGTCGGGTCGGTCAGGGCCTGGCGGACGCGCGCCACGGGGGCGGTCAGGCGGGCCTGCACCTTCAACGGTTCACTCATTGTCGTTCCCTTTCGGATAGCAGGCGACGGCCAGCTTGAAGGCATCTCCCTCGCTGCCGCCGTAGCGGGTGAACAGGTCCTGAAGTGCGGTTTGCAGGTCGTGCAGGAACTCCTGGCGCTGCTCGGCGGGCACCCGGATCTCGCCGGAGACCCCGATCGAGGGCAGCTCGGGCGCCGCCCGGTCCAGGGCGGCGATGTCGGCCTGGACCTCCTCCATCAGGTCGAGCAGGTAGCCCAGGCTCAGCTCGTCGCGGGCCCGGCGCAGCCCGATGCGGCCGACCAGCCGCGGCGAGAGCCAGTAGGACCGGGCGGCGGCCTGGTAGATGCCCTCGGTGATCCCGCGAACCTTGCGCTCGTTGACCAGCTCGACCAGGCCGGCCGCGACGAGCTGCTTGACGTGGTAGTAGACGCGCTGCGGCGTCTGGTCGAGTCGGGCCGCGACCTCGGTGCAGGTGCGCGGCTCGGCCAGTTGCCGCAGCACCTCCACGCGCTGCGGCTTGAGCAGGACCTCGGCCTGCTCGATCTGCTCCAGGTACAGGACGTCTCTCATGGCAAAATCAGTTTGTACGTACAAAACTTGTTTGTCAATCGCTTCGCGAGAAGCCGCGCCGACTTTCTCGACGCGGCTTCCGGCGACGCTCAGCTTCAGGCGACGCTCACCCTCAGGCGACGCTCAGCGGATGATCAGGGCAACCAGTCCGGTCGCAGCGGATAGCCGTTCACGCCGTCCGGGCCGTTGTGGGTGGCCAGCACCTGGTGCAGTTGGATGCCGTTGCGCTCGAACGCCATCCGCGAACCGGCCATGTAGAGACCCCACACCCGGGCCGTCCCGGTGCCGACCTCCGAGACGCAGAAGTCCCAGTGCTCCACCAGGTTGCGGCACCAGGCGGCGAGGGTCAGCGCGTAGTGCTGGCGCAGGTTCTCCTCGTGGTGCACCTCCAACCCGGCGTCGTGCACCTCGCTGATCAGCCGACCCGGGCCGGCCAGCTCGCCGTCCGGGAAGACGTACCTGTCGATGAACGCGCCCGAACGGTGCGGCGCCCGGTTGTCGGCGCGCGTGATCGTGTGGTTGAGCAGCCGTCCACCCGTGCGCAGGCGCGACCGCAGCGCCCCGAAGTACGACGGGTAGTTGCGCACGCCGATGTGCTCGGTCAGCCCGATCGAGGAGATGGCGTCGAACTGCTCCGCGGGCGCGTCCCGGTAGTCGAGGTGTCGCACCTCGGCCAACTCGCTCACCCCTTCCCGCTCGATCGCGGCCTGCGCCCACTGCGCCTGCGCCTTCGACAGGGTCACCCCGAGCGCCTTGACCCCGTACTCGCGCGCGGCGTGCCGGACCATGCCGCCCCAACCGCAGCCCACGTCCAGCAGCCGCATGCCCTTCTTGAGTGCCAGCTTGCCGGCGACCAGGTCGTACTTCGCCGCCTGGGCCTGCTCCAGGGTGTCGCTCGGGGACCGGAAGACCGCACAGGTGTACGTCATGGACGGGCCGAGCACCTTCTCGTAGAAGGCGTTCGAGACGTCGTAGTGGTGCGAGATCGCCGTGCTGTCGCGGACCCGGGAGTGCCGAAGCCCGTTCATCACCCGCTTCCAGCGCGGCTGGGCCTCCTGCGGAGGCGCCGGCGGCGGCATCAGCCGCTCCCAACCCAACCCCCGCACCAGCGCGACGCCGTCGGCCACCGACGGCGGGCGCAGCCGCAACTCGTCCTTGAGCACCCGCAACGCCTCGTACGGGTCACCCGGGTGCACCCCCTGCAACGCCAGGTCGCCGCTCACGTACGCCCGGGCCATGCCCAGGTCGCCGGGGGCGGTGAGCAGGTACGACAGACCCCGCTCGGTACGGATCGCCAGGGTGATGCCGGCATCGGTCGGGCCGACGGCGCTGCCGTCGTACCCGGTGATGCGGATCGGCAACGGCCCGGCGGTGACCGCGCGGACGACGTCCGCGACGGTCGGGCCGGTGCGCCGGCCCCCCGCCGGCGGGGTGGCGGGGACGCTCGCCGCCCCCTGATCTCGGTCGGTCAGGCTCATGCTCGTGCTACCGCCTTTTCGTACAGTCCCGTCAGCCGGTGGTCCGGGTCGTAGCGGTCTTTCACCGCGCGCCAGGTCTCGCCGCCGTAGAGGCGATCGAAGGCGTCCCGGTCGTAGTACGCGTCGGAGTAGAGCGACTTGTGCCCACCCAGCTCCGACACCCTGCGTTCGATCGTGCGGTTGACGTCGCCGTCGGCGGCGCCGGACGCGATCGGCACGCTCCCCCAAAAACCAATGTTGACGTAGTCCTGCCCCGGGTGGAGCGGATACAGCGGCCACGACCGCGCGGAACCGGGCCCCTCCGGCTCGCGCAACCGCAGCGGGCAGAGCCACACCGGGGTCATCCCCACGTCGGCCGCGAACCAGCGCAGGAAGTCGGCCATGCGGTCCAGCGGGATCTCCACGTCCTGCACGACCCGCTCCCGGGCCGGCTGGCCCCGCAGCCGGTCGATCCGGGCCGCCACCTGGTGCCGGTGTTCGAGGCGGACCAGTCGGTGGTAGACGTCGCTGCGCCGGTAGCGCGCCGGCCCGAGCCGGCGCACGACCGGGTGGTGGGCGCCGAACGCCGCCGAGCACCAGAAACAGTCGGTGTCACCGCGCCACAGATATTCGTTAGCGGTCAGCACGAGGCGGGGGCGC
>NZ_JBFAOC010000039.1:0-56931 GCF_040675055.1 Micromonospora sp. NPDC049662 | reverse complement strand
CTCTGCTATGTTTTCTTTTCTGTGTGGTGGGGGGGGGGGGGGGGGGGGGGGGTGGGGGGGTGGGGTGGGGGGTCTGGGTTAGGGGGCGCGGACTGCTTCTAGGGCTAGGAGGGCCACGTGGAGGGAGAGGCTGGCCTCTACCGAGTCGAGGTCCACGTCGAGGATGCGGGCTATCCGGGCGAGGCGTTCGTAGAAGGCCGGTCGGGACAGGTGCGCGGCCGCCGCGCCGGCGGATTTGTTGCGCCCCTGCTCCAGGTACGCGCGCAGGGTGTCGAGGAGCCGCTCCCGGGGGTGCTGGGCGTCGTACTCCAGGAGCGGGCCGAGTTCCCGCTCGACGAAGGTCTGGAGTCGGGGCTCGTCACGCAGCAGGTGCAGCAGGCCGGCCAGACCCACGTGCGGCAGCCGGAAGACGGGCAGGTCACGCCGGTCCCGGCGGGCGGCCTCGGCGATCTGCCGCGCCTCCACCAGCGACCGCCGGGCCTCGCGCAGGCTGCTCACCCCGGACCCGGCGGCCACGAAGACCCCGACGGGGGCGTTGGACACGGCCCGGCCTGTGGCGCCGTCGAGGCGTACCCGACGAAGGGCCTCGGCGAACGCGGACAGCGCGCGGTCCTCGGCGGCCGGGTCGGTCAGGGCCAGCAGCGCGCCCACCGAGTTGTCGTCGACGGCGCTGGTCAGTGCCGTCAATTTGGCCTCCCGCAGCGCCTGGCCGACGGCCTCGGAGAGGTCGCGTAGCCGGGCCTGGCCGGCTTCGGGGCCGCCGTCCGCGGCAGAATCGTCGGTTCGGTGGCGGACCAGCACGCCGACGAGGTGCCGACGGTCCAGCGTCACACCGAGCGCCTTGGCGCGCAGCGCCACCTCGTCGACCGGCCGGGAGTGGTCGAGCAGGGCGGTGAGCAGGGTGCGGTGCAGCTGTCGTTCCAGCCCTTCGGCGTCGCGGCGGATCAACCGGCCCAGCGCGAGGGTGGACGCGGCCCGCTCGACGAGGATGCTCAGCCGATTGGGGGGAGCGTCGGTGGGCGCGTCGCCGCTCGCCGGCCAGCGCAGCAGCAGCCGTCCCCAATCCTGGCCCCGCGCGCCGACGACGGTCACCAGCCAGCCACTGTCCGGGTCGTACGCGGTCCGGCCGGCGGGCCGGATGCGCCGGGAGTGCTGCTCCCAGCCGTCCAGCAGCAGCTCCGCGCTCTCCCCCGCCGGGTCGTATCCGAGGACCTGCCGGGACAGGTTCTCCAGCACGACCGGGCAGCCGGACAACTCGGCGGCCTGCCGGATCACCTCGGCGGCGTCGGCGCCCTCGACGGAGAGGTCGGTGAACCGCTGGTGGATCTCCTCGGCGGCCCGCAGCTCGGTGAGCTGCGCGTCGACGATCAGCGCGTGCACGGCCTCGGTGATCCGCACGAACGGGGTGGCCCGGCGTAGCTCGACCAGGGGTAGGCCGCGCCGTTCGGCGGCGGCGGTCATCACCCGGGGTACGCCGCTGACGTAGCGGCGGCCCAGTTCGACGACGAGTCCGGAGACGCCCACGTCGGCGAGGTCGCCGATGAACGCGCGCAGTCCCGCGTCGTCGGCCGGCAGGCCGATGCCGGTGGTGAGCACCAGTTCGCCGCCGCCGAGGAGGGTGGCGATGTCGGGGACCTCGGCGACGTGCACCCAGCGGACTGGCCGGTCCAGCCCGGCGTCCCCGGCGACCACCCGCGGGGCGCCGTGGCGGACCGGGTCCAGGGCCAGGACCTCACGCACGGTAGGGAACACGGCCGACACGCTACCGTGCGTGACCCCGGACCTCGGCCTGCCGGTACCGGTCAGTCGACGCCGAACTCCATGGCGGCGCGGTCGAGCGCCTCGTCCGCGGCGGTGGCGACGCCTCGGGAGGCGATGGCTTCCGCGCCGCCCTCCGGCATCGCGCCGATCAGTCCGGTGGAGGCTGCCTGTGCGGCCCCGATCATCCGCTCGCTTCCCGCGCCACCGACCATGCCGAGGGAGGCGTACTGCTCCAGCTTCGCCCGCGAGTCGGCGATGTCGAGGTTGCGCATGGTGAGCTGGCCGATCCGGTCCGACGGGCCGAACGCCGAGTCCTCGGTGCGCTCCATCGACAGCTTGTCCGGGTGGTAGCTGAACGCGGGGCCGGTGGTGTCGAGGATCGAGTAGTCCTCGCCCCGGCGCAGCCGCAGGGTCACCTCACCGGTGACGGCCGTGCCGACCCAGCGCTGCAACGACTCGCGCAGCATCAGCGCCTGCGGGTCCAGCCAGCGACCCTCGTACATGAGGCGGCCGAGGCGGCGACCCTCGCTGTGGTAGTTGGCCAGGGTGTCCTCGTTGTGGATGGCGTTGACCAGCCGCTCGTACGCGGTGTGCAGCAGCGCCATCCCGGGCGCCTCGTAGATGCCCCGGCTCTTGGCCTCGATGATCCGGTTCTCGATCTGGTCGGACATGCCCAGGCCGTGCCGGCCGCCGATGGCGTTGGCCTCCAGCACCAGGTCGACGGCGCTGCCGAACTCCTTGCCGTTGATCGTCACCGGGCGGCCCTGGTCGAAGCCGATCGTGACGTCCTCGGTGGGGATCTCCACCGACGGGTCCCAGAACCGGACGCCCATGATCGGGCTGACCGTCTCGATGCCGGTGTCGAGGTGCTCCAGGGTCTTCGCCTCGTGCGTGGCGCCCCAGATGTTGGCGTCGGTGGAGTACGCCTTCTCGGTGCTGTCCCGGTACGGCAGGCCGCGCTCGATCAGCCACTCGGACATCTCCTTGCGCCCACCCAGCTCGGTGACGAAGTCGGTGTCGAGCCACGGCTTGTAGATGCGCAGCATCGGGTTGGCCAGCAGGCCGTAGCGGTAGAACCGCTCGATGTCGTTGCCCTTGAAGGTCGAGCCGTCGCCCCAGATCTGGACGTCGTCGGCGATCATCGCGCGGACCAGCAGGGTGCCGGTCACCGCCCGACCCAGCGGGGTGGTGTTGAAGTAGGAGCGTCCGCCCGAGCGGATGTGGAAGGCGCCGCAGGTCAGCGCGGCGAGGCCCTCCTCGACCAGGGCGGCGCGGCAGTCGACGAGTCGGGCGACCTCGGCGCCGTAGCTGAGCGCACGGCCGGGGACCGAGCCGATGTCGGGCTCGTCGTACTGGCCGATGTCGGCGGTGTACGCGCAGGGGACGGCGCCCTTGTCGCGCATCCACGCGACCGCGACCGAGGTGTCGAGGCCGCCAGAGAAGGCGATGCCGACACGTTCGCCGATGGGCAGGGAGGTGAGAACCTTAGACACGGGGAAGATTATTCAACAAGACGCATGATCATGCAAGCGGATCGTCGCGTCCCAGTTCCCAGAACGCCACGGCCGCCGCCGCGGCGACGTTCAACGAGTCCACTCCACGCCGCATCGGCAGGACCACCCGCACGTCGCTGGCCGCCTGCGCCGCCGCCGTCAGGCCGGGCCCCTCGGCGCCCAGCAGCAGCGCCGCCCGCTCGCGCTGCGCCGGGGTCAACCGCTGCATGGGTACGGCGTCCGGCGCGGGCGTCATGGCGAGAACGGTGAACCCCGCCTCCCGTACCTCGTCGAGACCGGCCGGCCAGCGGTCGAGCTTGGCGTACGGCAGCGCGAAGACCTCCCCCATGCTCACCCGCACGCTGCGCCGGTAGAGCGGGTCGGCGCAGGACGGCGACAGCAGCACCGCGTCGATACCCAACGCGGCGGCCCCCCGGAAGATCGCGCCCAGGTTCGTGTGGTTGTTGACGTCCTCGAGGATCACCACCCGGCGCGCGCCGGCGAGCACCTCGGCCGCCGTCGGCAGCGAGCGGCGGTGGAACGACGCCAGCACCCCCCGGTGTACGTGGAAGCCGGTGGCCCGTTGCAGCACGTCCTGGGTGGCGGCGTAGACGGGCGCGTCGCCGGTGTCCAGGTCGGCGAGCTGGTCGACGCGCTTGGCGTCGACCAGGTACGACCGGGCCGGATAGCCGGCCCGCAGCGCCCGGCGCAGCACCAGCTCGCCTTCGGCGATGAACAGGCCGTGCGGAGGCTCCCAGCGGGTGCGCAGCTCGACGTCGGTGAGCGCGCGGTAGTCGGCGATCCGGTCGTCGTCAGGGTCGGTGATCTGGTGGACGGGCACCCGACGATTCTGCCGGACGGCCGGCGGCCGTCCCGACGTCCGCCCGGCGGGGGTGTTTTGTCCGGTCGAGAAGGGGAACGACCGGTGGGGTACCGGACGCCACGGGAAGGACCAGCCAGGTGAGCGCAGAGCACACGGCAGCGGCCGAAGGGGGCACCCTGCCCCGCCGTCCGACCGTCGCGGACCACATCGTCTCCCGCCTGTTCAGCTGGGGCGTACGCCGGTACTTCGGCTATCCGGGAGACGGCATCAACGGCATCACCTCCGCCCTGCAACGCACCAACGAACGCGCCCAGTTCGTCCAGGTGCGGCACGAGGAGACCGCCGGGTTCGCCGCGTCCGCGCACGTCAAATACGGCGGCGGCCCACTCGGCTGCGCGCTGGTGACCAGCGGCCCCGGCGCCATCCACCTGCTCAACGGCCTGTACGACGCCAAGCTCGACCACCAACCCGTGGTCGCCCTGCTCGGGCACACGGCGGTCACCGCCGAGGGCGGCGGCTACTACCAGGAGGTCGACCTGCTGGCCCTCTACAAGGACGTGGCGGCGGCCTTCCTGGCCCAGCTCGACCACCCCGCGCAGGTCCGCCACCTCGTCGACCGGGCGTGCCGCACGGCGCTGTCCCGTCGGACGGTGACCGCGCTGGTGCTCCCCTCCGACATCCAGGACGAGCCGGCCGTCGTGGATCCCCCGCACGCGCACGGTTACTACCACACCAGCAACGTGCCGAGCAGTACGCCGACCGTCCCGCCGACGGCCGACCTGCGCCGCGCCGCCGAGGTGCTGCGCGGCGGCGAACGGGTGGCCATGCTGGTCGGTCAGGGCGCGCTCGGGGCCGAGGCCGAGGTACGCGAGATCGCCCACCGGCTCGGCGCCGGGGTCGCCACCGCGCTGCTCGGCTTCACCGTCGTCGACCATCGCGAGCCGTGGGTGACCGGCGCGATCGGGCTGCTCGGGACCCGGCCGAGTTGGCAGCTCATGACCGGCTGCGACCGGCTGCTGATCGTGGGCAGCAACATGCCGTACTCGGAGTTCTACCCGCCGCCCGGCCAGGCCCGCGCGGTGCAGATCGACCTGGACGGCACGCAGCTCGGCCTGCGGTACCCGACCGAGGTGAACCTGACCGGCGACGCCCGCCCCACCCTGCGGGCGCTGCTGGACGAGCTGGGCCCCGGCCCCGGGCCGACCGCCTGGCGGGCGGAGATCGCCGAGGCCACCTCGGCGTGGCGACGCGCCCAGCGCGACCTGGCCGGGCAGCGCGCCGACCCGGTCAACCCGCAACTGCTGTTCAGCACCCTCAGCGACCGGCTCCCCGACGACGCGATGCTCGCCGTGGACTGCGGCACGGCGACCGCCTGGTACGCCCGGCACGTGCAGGTCCGGCCCGGGATGCTGGCCAGTCTCTCCGGCACGCTGCTGTCCATGGGCGGCGCGATGCCGTACGCGCTGAGCGCGAAGTTCGCCCACCCGGACCGGCCGCTGATCGCGATGATCGGCGACGGGGCCATGCAGATGAACGGCGTCAACGAGCTGATCACGGTGGCGAAGTACTGGCGCGGCTGGGCCGACCCACGGTTCGTGGTGCTGGTGCTCAACAACCGGGACCTGGCGTTCGTCAGCTGGGAGCAGCGCTCCTCGGAGGGGACGCCGATGTTCCCGGACAGCCAACAGCTCCCGGACATCGGCTACCACCAGTGGGCCGAGGTGCTCGGGTTGCGCGGTGAGCTGGTCGACTCGCCCGATCAGATCCCGGGCGTCTGGGATCGGGCGCTCGCCGCCGACCGTCCGGTGGTCATCAACGCGCTGGTCGACCCGGCCGAGCTGATGCTGCCGCCACACTTCACCGCCGAGCAGGCCCGCAAGACCGCGGCCGCGGTCCTGCGCGGCGACACCGACTGGGCCGGCATCATCCGCCGCGGCCTACCCGCGACGATCGCCAGCTACCGCCCCCGCCGCCGCGAACGCTGACCCACCCCCTCCCCCTCCCCCTCCCCTAGCCCTCC
Source organism: Micromonospora sp. NPDC049662 (assembly GCF_040675055.1). NCBI lineage: Bacteria > Bacillati > Actinomycetota > Actinomycetes > Micromonosporales > Micromonosporaceae > Micromonospora > Micromonospora sp. NPDC049662. The sequence continues at coordinate 50,834 of NZ_JBFAOC010000039.1, read as the reverse complement.
CCCCGCGATCTTGCACTTTCGGTGGGGACAAAGCGCCATAGGGGCGGCGAATCGGCAACCGAAAGTGCAGGATCGCCGGGGATGGTGGGTGGGACGGGGTGCGGGCGAGGCGTCGCTAGTCGCCGTCCCCGTCGCGGCTAGCGCTGACCGGGCCGGACAGGGCTTCCCGCGCGGCTTGGAGGATCTCCGCCGACAGGGGCGTCTGGCCCGTCGCACGGGCCAGCGTGAGCGCACCGACCATCGTCGCGAGATCGACAAGCGCCACCCGACGGGCGTCGGGCCCGTCTCGGCCGGGCGCATCCTCGATGTCAGTCAATCGCCTGATGGTCTCCTGGACACCCTCCGCGTACGACGTCCGGAGCGGGCTGTCGGCGGGTGACCGGGCGGCGTCGGCGGCCAGCGCGGTATTGGCACATCCCGTGCCGGGTGTGTCGCGATGCTCGGGTGACAGGTAGTGCCGCAGCAGCGCGTTCCGCGCTTCCGACCGGTCGGGGAAATCGTCGGAGAGTTGGTCCAGCAGGGCCAGGAGTTCGCCGAAGGCCGTCGCGGCGGCGATGCCCAACAACTCGTCCTTCGAGCTGAAGTGCTTGTAGAACCCGCCGTGGGTCAGCCCGGCGGCACCCATGAGGTCCTGCACGCTCATGCCCGCCGCGCCGCGTTCACGGAGCAGCCTCGACGTGGCGGCCACCACTTCCTCGCGGTGCCTCGCCGCTTCCGCACGGGACGTCCTGCCCATCGCGCTCCCCCTCTCACCAGTCGACCCCCCAACTATAGAGGACGACCCTAATCCAAAACTTGCCGCAGCTGCGCGCCTCGGTTAGATTATGGGCGTCATCCAAAATTCGAGGACTGGAGATCCCCATGAGCACCTACCTGATCAACCACCTGCGCATCCCTGGCGGCATCCCGAACGAGGCGGGGCTGTCGTACCTGGAGCAGGTCGAGGCCACCGTGCACCCGTACGGCGGCAAGTGGCTCGCCCAGGGCGACGTGGACGTGGTCGAGGGAGCTTGGCCCGGCTCCGTCGTCCTGATGGAGTTCCCCAGCCGCGCCGACGCCGAGAAGTGGTACAACTCGCCCGAGTACCAGGCGATCCTGCCGCTTCGGATGAACAACGCGATCTCGGACATCATCCTGGTCGACAGCCTGGCCTCGGACTTCACCGTCGCCGGTTTCGCCCAGCAGGTGCGCGCAGCGATCTCGGCAGCCGCTACCAACCGCTGAGGCCGCGCCCGGTCACGTCGCCGCCCGAGGTCACCGCCAAGCTCGGCGGTGACCTCGGGCGTGACCGAGGCCAGCCAGCGGGCGTGTGGAAAGAGCACGGCGGCCCGGCCCGAGGTGAGCCAGGCCGCCGCTGGATCCGGGGTCAGCCCCGACGGTCGAGCCAGCGTTGCAGGGCCGAGAGCGGGTCCTGGTCCGGGGTGGGCTGCTGGCGTTCGGGGACGGCCGGGCGCTCCACCGGGCGGCGGGGCTCGCCGGCCAACTCCTTGCTGGGGGCGGTGAACGCCTTCTCCGGCTGGCCCTTCACGGCGGTGGCGATGACCCGCGCGACCGCGTCGATCACCTTGCTCTGCACCGCCGAACCCACCGAGTCGGCCGGGTCGTCAGGGTTGGCCGCGATGCCCGCGACGGCCACCTGCGGGGTGAAGCCGACGAACGTCTCGGTGGCGTTCTCCTCCGAGCTGCCCGTCTTACCGGCCACCGGACGGCCGTCGAGAATGTCGTTCACACCGGTGGCGGTGCCGCCGTTGCACTGCCCGTACGGCGACTGCTGGCCCACGGGGCAGCGGGCCGCGTCGGTCGCGGCGCGCGCCACGTCGGGGTCGAGGACCTTTTTGCAGGACGGCTCACCGACCGGCACCTTCGTGCCCTTCGCGTCGGTCACCGAGACCACCGGCACCGGCGTGCAGTAGGTGCCCTCGGCGGCCACCGTGGCGTACGCGTTGGCCAGGTCGAGGGGGGTGGTGGCAGCCACGCCGAGGGTGAACGATCCCCAGTTCGCCGCGTTGTTCTTGGCGAAGGCGGCGTCGGTGTCGGCGCGGAACGTGATGCCGAGCCGCTGCGCCATCTCGACCACCTTGTCCTGGCCCACCTGCTCGGCCAGCCACACGAAGTACGTGTTCACCGAACGGCCGAAGCCGTCCCACATCATCCGGTACCCGTCCATCCACGCCGGGTTGGCGTTCGCCGGGCACCACTTGCCGTCACAACTGCCCGGCCCCTCGGCCGGGTACCGGGTGGGCAGCTTGGCGGGGGCGTCGAACCCGGTGGAGAGGGTACGGCCCGACTCCAGCGCCGCGAGCATGGTGAACAGCTTGAACGTCGAGCCCGCCTGGTACCCGTCGACGCTGGCCCCACCGGAGATCAGCGGGTTGACGGTGTTGGGGTAGTTGCCCTGCCCGGCCGGGTTGTCGGCGAGGCTGTAGTGCCGGTTGACCGCCATGGCGAGCACCCGCCCCGTGCCCGGCTGGACGGCCGCGATCGGCAGGGCGCGCTTGTTGTCGTACCCGTAGACCTTGGTGGCCTGCTGCTGCGCGGTGGCCTGGATCTTCGGGTCGAGCGACGTGACGACGGTGTAGCCGCCCGCGCGCAGGGCCTGCTCGCGCTCGGCGGGGGTGGCGCCGAACGCCGGCTGGGTCAGCCACCACTGGCGCAGGTAGTCGCAGAAGTAGCCCCAGTCGTCGTGGCCCTGGGCGACGGCGGTGCAGCCGTTGGGCTGGGCGGTGGGGTGCAGAGCCAGCGGCTCGACCTTGGCCTGGGCGGCCTGCGCGGCGGTGATCGCTCCGGTGGCGACCATCGAGTCCAGCACGTACGACCGGCGGGCGAGGGCCTGGTCCTTGTCGCCGCTGATCGGGCTGTACGCGTCCGGGGACTGCACCAGACCGGCGAGCAGGGCCGACTCGGCGAGGGTCAACTGCGCCGGGGGCTTGCCGAAGTAGCGCTGGCTGGCCGCCGCGATCCCGTACGCGCCGGAGCCGAAGTAGGCGATGTTCAGGTACCGGCCGAGGATCTCGTCCTTGCCGAGGCTCTTGTCCAGCGCGCCCGCGTACCGAATCTCCTGGATCTTCCGACCGACGGTGGGGTCGGTCGCGGCGGCCCGCTCCTCGGCGGTGCGGGTGGGGTCGGTCTTGAGGACGTTACGGACGTACTGCATGGTCAGCGTCGAGCCGCCCTGCTCGGTGCCACCGCCCTTGACGTTTGCGACCAGCGCCCGGGCCAGGCCGCGCAGGTCCGCGCCACCGTGGTCGTAGAACCGCCGGTCCTCGGCCGCCACGATCGCCTGCCGCATCACCGGGGCGACGTCCGCCAACGCGACGTCCGTCCGGTTCACGTCGTAGAACGTGGTGAGCAGCGTCTTGCCGTCGTTGGCGTAGAGGTAGGAGCGCTGCGGCGTCGCCGGGGTGCGCAGCGCGTCGGGCAGCGCGGCGTACGAACTGAGCGCGGCGCGCGCGGTGAACCCGACCAGCAGGTTGCCCGGCAGCGCCGCGGCGGCCAGGACCAACCCGGCCAGCAGGCCGGTGAGCAGCACGGTGAACAGCCGCGACAGCGGCGAGCGGGGGGCGGCCATGCAACCCAGGATTGCCACAAATAACGCCAACCGACCACCCCCTGTAGCCAACCTCACCCCAACTCCCCCACCCCACCCCACCCCCACCCACCCCCACTGCCACCCGGTGATCAAGAGGTTTGCGTCAGATAAGGGCCGATTCTTGACGCGAACCTCTTGATCACCGAGGCGAGGCGAGGTGGGGTGGGGTGAGGCGGGGCCGGCGCGGGTTGGGGGGGTTAGGGGGTTGGGGGGGTGGAGAGGCTGGCGTTGGCGGCGTCGTCGGCGGTTTGGCGGGGCATCAGGCGGCCGCTGCGGTAGCCGATGCCGATGCCGGCGATCAGCACGAAGATCGCGCCGAACGTCTGGAGCGACCCGATCAGGGCGCCGCCGAGGCCGAGCAGCGGCGCGGCGATGATCAGCATGACCCCGTCGCCGAGGCTGAAGGTGCCCGAGCGGGCCACCGCCCACCCGGTGAGGAACCACCCCGCGCTGTAGAACGTCGCGCCGAGCAGCACCAGCGACCGCGCGGTGGTGCCGAAGACCGGCGTCTGCTCCTCGAACCCGGCGAACGGCAGCATCAGCACCGTGCCGGCGATGCTGACCAGCAGCCCGGCGGCGGCCACCCGCCGGCTGCGGGTCGCGGCCAGCAGGCCGGTGAGGGCCAGCAGCGCGAGCAGGCCGAGCCAGACCGCCGCCACCCAGCCGATCAGGTACACCGCCTGGCCGTCCGCCGGATACGGGTCGTTGCCCACCCCGCCGTCGCTGGCCATCGCCACCGCGCCGTAGAGGATGGCGTACGCGGGCAGCAGCCACACCGCGGCCCGCGCGAACCGGCGTACCGACCAGGCCCAACTGGCGTTCGTGGCGGGCGCGAGCGGGCTGGGCTCGCCGACGAATGGCAGTACGCCGAAGCCGCCGCCGCTGCGCCGGGAGCCCAGTGGCGCGACCGGATCGTGCGCGCCGGGTACGGGGGCCGAGGACCACATCCGATTCGCCGGATCCTTCATGCGTCACCTCGCTCGTCCACGAGCGGTGCGGGACGCGCCGGGGCGCCCCGATTGCCTGGTCACCACCCGTCCTAGGACCGATCGTGGCAGGCGTCGGAGCGCCCCATGAGCCTTTCTCGCATTTACCTCCGGCGTCCGGACCCCGGCCCGGCACCGCCCGGCCAGCCGCACCCACTCGACGCCGCCGGACGCGCTTTACCCGGCGCTCGACGCCGCCGGACGCGCTTACCCGGCACTCGACGCCGCCGGACGCGCTTTACCCGGCGCTCATTGCCGCCGGACGCGCTTACCCGGCGCTCGGTGCCGCGCGGCGGCCCGCACCGCGCGGCCCGGGTGCCGGGTCAGCCGCGCTCGCGCTGGTCCGTCGGGTCGTTGACCAGACTGTCCGGGGTGACCGGCTCCGGCGCGGGCAGGCCCTGCGGCTTGTTGCCGCCGGTGGCCTGCGCCTCGGCGACGCGTACCTCGTCGTGGATCTGCTGGGCGGCGGCGGCAGCAGCCTGCGCCGCCGCCGCGGCCTCGCGCTCGACCTGGCTCGCGTGGTCGGCGGCCTCCGGCGCGGGCACGTCACCCACCATCTGGCTCAGCCCACCGAGCGCGCCACCCATGCCCTCCAGCGCCTTGGTCAGCTCGGCCGGCACGATCCAGACCTTGTTGGCGCTGCCCTGTGCGATCTGCGGCAGCGCCTGCAGGTACTGGTAGGCGAGGACCTTCTGGCTCGGGTTCGCCTGGTGGATCGCGTCGAACACCGTCCGGATCGCCTTCGCCTGGCCCTCGGCCTGCAGGATCCGGGCCTGCCGGTCACCGTCGGCCCGCAGCACCGCGGACTGCTTCTCGCCCTCGGCGGTGAGGATCTGCGACTGCTTGTGCCCCTCGGCGGTGAGGATCGCGGCGCGGCGGTCCCGCTCGGCGCGCATCTGCTTCTCCATCGAGTCGCGGATGCTGGCCGGCGGCTCGATCGCCTTGATCTCGACCCGGGTCACCTTGATGCCCCAGCGGCCGGTCGTCTCGTCCAGCACCCCGGAGAGGTGCCGGTTGATCTCGTCGCGGCTGGTCAGCGCCCGCTCCAGATCGAGCGAGCCGATCACGTTGCGCAGCGTGGTCACCGTCAACTGCTCGATCGCCTGGAGGAAGCTGGAGATCTCGTACGTCGCCCGGACCGGGTCGACCACCTTGAAGTAGAGGACCGTGTCGATCGAGACCACCAGGTTGTCCGAGGTGATCACCGGCTGCGGCGGGAAGCTGACCACCTGCTCGCGCATGTCGACCTTGGTACGGACCGCGTCGATGAACGGCACCAGCAGGTTGAGACCGGGGCTGAGGGTGCGCTTGTACTTGCCGAGCCGTTCCACCACGTCATGGCGCTGCTGCGGCACGATCCGCACCGCCTTGGCCAGCGTTATCACGGCGATCAGCGCCACCGCGATCACCAGCACCCCGAATATCGTCATCCCGTTCACCCTCTCGCTTCCGGCAGCTCGCCGGCGGAAGAAACGTCGTCCTGCCACACCAGGGCGGTCGCGCCCCGGACCTTTATCACCCGAACCCGTTGACCGGGCTCGAAAGTCTGCGTCGTGTCGTACGCCCGGGCCGTCCACAACTCACCGTCGATCTTGACGAGCCCGTGGTCGGCGTCCACCCGCTCCAGCACCAGCGCCGTGGAGCCCTCGATGGCCTCCACGCCGAACGGCTGTTCGCCGCTCTCCAGCGCCGACCGGCCGTGCCGCTTGATCACCGGTCGGACCACGACCAGGCTCAGCGCGGACACCACCGCGAAGACCAGCGCCTGCACGGCGACCGGCGCGCCCAGGGCCGCAGCGCCCGCGGCGGCGAACGCCCCGGCCCCGAACATGATCAGAAACAGGGTCGTCGTGAAGATCTCGGCGACCGCCAGCACCACACCCAGAACGATCCACACCACCGCGTCCACACCACGATCGTGACACGCAAATGCTCGCGCGGCTCCCCCGCGAAGATCAGTAGGCTCGGCGAGGCCCATCCAGCGGCGGCCCGACCCGAGGAGATGCGTTGACCCTGCTACCCGAGACCGCCCGACAGATCGACGCGCGGGTCGCCCAGGCGCAGGCCGACGGCCACGTCCCGTCGCTGGTGCTGGGCGTGGTCCGCGACGGCGCGCTGGCGCACCTGGCCGTCGCCGGCGAGCACCCCCGCCCGGACGTCGACCTGCAGTACCGGGTGGGCTCGATCAGCAAGACGATGACCGCCACCCTGATCATGCAGTTGCGCGACGCCGGCCGACTGGCTCTCGACGACCGGCTGGAGCAGCACCTGCCGGGCACCGGCCTCGGCGCGCTCACCCTGCGCCAACTCCTCGGGCACGCCAGCGGGATCCAGCGCGAACCCGAGGGCGACTGGTGGGAGCGCAACGAAGGCGTCGACCTACCGACCCTGCTCGCCGGGGTCACCGCCGACAAGATCGCTTACTCCCCGCACAGCACGTACCACTACTCCAACCTGGCGTACGGGCTGCTCGGCGGGGTGCTCGAACGACTCACCGGGACGCCCTGGGCAGACCTGCTCGACCAGCGGATCCTCACCCCGCTGGGCCTGCGCCGCACCACCTACGCGGCCACCGAGCCGTACGCCCGCGGTTACGTCGTCCACCCCTGGCACCACACGTTGCGCGAGGAGCCGCGCACCGACACCGGCGCGATGGCCCCGGCCGGGCAGCTCTGGTCGACGATCGAGGACCTGGGCCGCTGGGCCGCGTTCCTGGCCGACCCCGACCCGTCGGTGCTGGCCGCCGAGACGCTGACCGAGATGTGCGCCCCCGTGGTGATCAGCGACCTCGACTCCTGGACCGGCGGGCACGGCCTGGGGCTGGAGCTCTACCGCGACGGCGAGCGCGTGTACGTCGGGCACGGCGGCTCGATGCCCGGGTACGTGGCCGCCCTCGTGGTGCACCGGCCCAGCCGTACCGCCGTGATCGGCTTCGCCAACTCGTACGGCTTCCCGATCACCACACTCGGCCGTCGGCTGTTGACCACCGTGCTGGATGCCGAACCGGCGCTCAGCCAGCCATGGCGGCCCGCCACCACCGCGCCCGCTGCCGACGTGGCCGAGCTGACCGGTCGCTGGTGGTGGATGGGCACCTCGCTGGACCTGAGCTCAGATGCGGGTGAGCTGGTGGCTCACGTACGCGGCGAGCGGGTGAGCCGGTTCACCGCCGAGGGGACGGACCGCTGGCGGGGACGCTCCGGTCCGGAGAACGGCGAGATCCTGTCGGTGCTGCGCGATGACGACGGACGGGCGACGGCGATCGACATCGCCACATTCGTCTTCACGCGCAGCCCGGACGAGGCCCCCTGACCCGCCGTCCGACCTTGAGCGCCCGGCCTTGAGCGCCCGGCCTCGAGCGCCCGGTCGGCGGTCACGGCGGAGCAGGCGGTCAGGCCGGCTCGGTGACGAAGTCGATCAGGCGCTCCATGGCGTTGATCAACGGAGTCTCGACGTCGGCGAAGCTGTTCACCCGGGACAGGATGTGCCGCCACATGTCGGCCGGCTCTGCCACCCCGAGAGCCGCGCAAACGCCCTCCTTCCACGGCCGCCCCGGGGGCACCACCGGCCAGGCCGCGATGCCCAGCGCCGCCGGCTTCACCGCCTGCCACACGTCAACGTACGGATGCCCGGTCACCAGCACGTACGGCGAGGTCACCCGGGCCACGATGCGGCTCTCCTTGCTGCCCGGCACCAGGTGGTCGACGAGCACGCCCAGTCGTCGGGTCGGACCGGGGGCGAAGTCCCGCACCGCCGCGTCCAGGTCGTCGATACCGTCCAGCGGCTCCACGACCACACCCTCGACGCGCAGGTCGTCGCCCCAGATGCGCTCGACCAGCGCGGCGTCGTGGATGCCCTCGACCCAGATCCGGCTGGCCTTGGCGACCTGGGCGCGGACGTTGTCCACCGCCACCGAACCGGACGCGGTCCGCCGGCGGGCCGCCGGCACCACAGCGCGGGTCGGGCGGCGCAGCGTCACCGGGCGGCCGTCGAGCAGGAACGCCGCCGGCAGCAGCGGGAAGTTACGCCGTTTACCGTGCCGGTCCTCCAACACCACCGCGCCGGCCTCGAAACCCACCACCGCGCCGCAGAAGCCGGAGTCGGCGTCCTCCACCACGAGATCCGCTTCGGCGTCCACCTCGGGGGTGACCTTCCGTCGCCGCCAGTCCCCCGCCAGCACGTCCTCGCCGTATCGCCCCGCCATGGAGATCACGCTAACCCGCCCTCCCCCAACCCCCTCCCCCCGACACACCGCCACGCCCCGTTCCCACCCCGCCCCGCCCCAACCCGCCCCGCCCCACCCGCCGCGCCCCCGCCGCGCCGCGCCCCGCCCCGCCCCGCCCCGCCCCGCCCCGCCGATCATGGAGTTGTGGTGGCGCACGAAGCCCTATCAACTGTCAGCAATCAGGCACCGCAACTCCATGATCGACGGGATCGGGGGTGGGTTGGGGGCGGGGTGGGGGTGGGTTGGGGCAGGGCGGTAGTGGACGGGGCGAAGGGGGCAGTTCGGGGCAGGCAGGGCGGCCGGAGCGGCAGCCGAGACAGGGCCACCGATCACCACGTACCCTTTCGGCATGTCCACCCCCGCAACGGGCGCGGCCACGCTTGCGCCGCGCCGGTCGAGCCGGTTCGTTGCCTGGGTGCGCGCGTGGCGCGCCGGGTTGGTGCCGTACGACGAGGTCGCCGACGCGATCGCCGGTGACGAGGAGCATCTCGTCGCGGACGCCCCGGGCACCTGGACCGACGTGCCGCTGGGTGCCGCGCTGCCCACCCTGGCCAAGCTGTCGCCCGACGAGATCCGGCTGGTGCTGCCCGCGCCGGGCGACCCGAGGGGTCTGCCCGGCCCCGGCGACTTCGCCGGAGCGGCGCTGGTGGCGGGCGAGGCGGTGGTGGCCGGTGGGCTGGGCCTGATCCCGCAGGTACGCAGCCACACCTCCGGCTCCGGGGACTGTTTCGAGACGGTGTTGTGGCGGGTCTACCCGCTGCCGGCCGACGCGCCGGCCGCCTCGCTGTCGCTGCCCGGGGCCGCCGAGGCCGAGGCCGAGTTGGCCGCCGCGCTGGCCGAGACGACCGCCGTGCTGACCCGGCTCGACGTGGCCCAGTGGCGGCCCGAGCTGGCCGGCGCGCTGGCCGCGCTGCGCCGCCCGGACGGCACCACCGACCTGCCACCGGGATTCGACCCGCGGGCCCGCCGGCTGTTCGCCCGGGCTGCGGTGCTCGACCGGGTGCTGGCGTTGGCCGGGCACGCCGCCCCGGGCGGCGCGATCAACAACTACGAGGCCCAGCAGCGCGACGCCGCGCTCCGCCCGCTCACCGCAGCCTGCCGCCAAGCCCTGGTGGCCGCCTGCAACGCCCCCCTACGCCCGTAACGCCCCCGCGCGCCACGCCCCCGCGCCGCGCCGCGCCGACTCACCACGTCGATCTTGCACTTTCTGCTGCGACCTAAAGGGCGTCACGCCCCATATCGGCGACAGTAAGTGCAAGATCGACGAGAGCGGGGCGCGCGGGCGGGGTCACACCTCGTCGATCAGGTCCGCGACCGAGTTGACGATGCGGGACGGGCGGTACGGGTAGCGCTCGGCCTCGGTACGGCTGCTGATGCCGGTGAGCACCAGGATGGTCTCCAGCCCGGCCTCCAGGCCGCAGAGGACGTCGGTGTCCATCCGGTCGCCGATCATCGCGGTGGTCTCCGAGTGCGCGTTGATCGTGTTCAGCGCCGATCGCATCATCATCGGGTTGGGCTTGCCGACGAAGTACGGCTCCACCCCCGTCGCCTTGGAGATCATGGCGGCGACCGAGCCGGCGGCCGGCAACGCCCCCTCGACGGACGGGCCGGTCACGTCCGGGTTGGTGCAGATGAACCGGGCCCCGTCGTTGATCAGCCGGATCGCCTTGGTGATCGCCTCGAAGCTGTAGGTGCGGGTCTCACCGAGCACCACGTAGTCCGGGGCGAAGTCGGTGAGCACGTACCCGACGGCGTGCAGCGCGGTGGTCAACCCGGCCTCGCCGATGACGTACGCGGTGCCGCCCGGCCGCTGGTCGGCGAGGAACTGGCCGGTGGCCAGCGCTGAGGACCAGATCGACTCCTCCGGCACGTCCAGCCCCATCCGGCTCAACCGGGCCGTCAGGTCCCGCGGCGTGTAGATCGAGTTGTTGGTCAGCACCAGGAACGGCTTGCCGGAGGCGCGCAGCCGGTTGACGAACTCCGGCGCTCCGGGCACCGGCTGGCCCTCGTGCACCAGCACGCCGTCCATGTCGGTGAGCCAGCTCTGCACGGGCTTGCGGTCATGCATCGGTGCCCCCAGCAGGCGTCGGTCGGCGGGTCGGTACACAGCAGACGGTGGGACAGGTGTCCCACCTGGGCAGGTCCCCGAGGTGGCGGCGCAGCTGCGCGCCGTCCGGATCGGTGCGCTCGGTGACCAACTCCCGGACCATGGTCACGAAGCGCGGGTCGGTGCCCGGGGTGCCGGCCCGGACGAAGTCGAGGCCGAGCTGCTTGGCGGTCTCCAGGGCCTCGGTGTCCAGGTCCCACACGACTTCCAGATGGTCCGAGACGAACCCGATCGGGCTGACCACCACGCCGGTGACACCGCCCTCGGCGAGCGCGTTGAGGTGGTCGTTGATGTCGGGTTCCAGCCACGGCACGTGCGGTGGGCCGGACCGGCTCTGCCACACCAGGTCGTACGCCAGGTCGGGGGCGGCGGCCGCGGCCACCAGGCGGGCGGTCTCGCGTAGCTGCGCCTCGTAGCGGCCGCCGTGCGGGCCGGCGTTGGCCGCCATCGAGGTGGGGATGGAGTGGGCGGTGAACACCAGTCGGGTGGTGACCCGCTTCGCGGGGTCGAGCTGGGCGAGGGCGGCCCGGACCGCGTCGACGTGGGGCTCGACGAACCCGGGGTGGTCCCAGAACTGCCGCAGCTTCTCGATCACCGGCGCGTCGGGCCCGACGGCGGCGCGGGCGGCGGCGATGTCCTCCTGGTACTGCCGGCAGGACGAGTAGCCGCCGTACGCGCTGGTGACGAAGGCCAGCGCGCGGGTCACGCCGTCGTCGCGCATCTGGCTGACGGTGTCGGCGAGCATCGGGTCCCAGTTGCGGTTGCCCCAGTAGACGGGCAGGTCGACACCGTGCGCGGCGAAGTCGGCGCGGACGGCGGCGAGCAGGTCACGGCACTGCTGGTTGATCGGGGACACCCCGCCGAAGTGCTGGTAGTGCTCGGCGACCTCGGCCAGCCGCTCGGGTGGCACCCCCCGGCCACGGGTCACGTTCTGTAGGAACGGCATCACGTCCTCGGGCCGTTCGGGCCCGCCGAAGGACACCAGCACCACCGCGTCGTACGCCATGGGGGTCATTCTTGTCCCTCGCCCAGGACGGCCCGGCGACGCCCCCTGCCGGCGGGTGCGGGCGCCGTGTTAGGAAGGGCCCCCTGCTCTACGGCAAGCGTTAACAGGGTGCCCTTCCTTACAACGTCAGGAACCCATGGCGTGGTAGCCGCCGTCGACGTGCACGATCTCGCCCGTGGTGGCCGGGAACCAGTCGGAGAGCAGCGCCAGGCAGGCCCGCGCGGCGGGCTCCTGGTCGTTGAGGTCCCAGCCGAGCGGGGCACGCTCGACCCAGGCGTCCTCGAACTGGTCGAAGCCGGGGATCGACTTGGCGGCGATGGTACGCAGCGGCCCGGCGGCGACCAGGTTGCTGCGGATGCCCTGCTTGCCCAGGTGCAGGGCCAGGTAGCGGGAGGCGGACTCCAGGCCGGCCTTGGCGACGCCCATCCAGTCGTAGACCGGCCACGCCTTGGTGGCGTCGAAGGTCAGACCGACCACCGCGCCGCCGGCCGACATCAGCGGCAGCGCCGCCATCGCGAGGGACTTGTACGAGTAGGTCGACACGTGCAGGGCGGTCGCCACGTCCTCCCACGGCGCGTCGAGGAAGCCACCGCCGAGGCAGCTCTGCGGGGCGAAGCCGATCGAGTGCACCACACCGTCGAGCCCGTCGACGTGCTCGCGGACCCGGTCGGCGAGGCTGGCCAGGTGCTCGGCGTTGGTCACGTCGACCTCGATCACCGGCGCGGGCTCGGGCAGCCGCTTGGCGATCCGCTCGACCAGGGAGAGCCGGCCGAAGCCGGTGAGCACGACCTGAGCGCCGTTCTCCTGGGCGAGTTTCGCCACCGAGAAGGCGATCGAGGCGTCGGTGATGACACCGGTGACGAGCAGCCGCTTACCGGCGAGCAGTCCGGACATGCAGGGTTTCCTCCGTAGTCAGAGAAGGTCAGTGGCCCATGCCGAGGCCGCCGTCGACCGGGATCACGGCCCCGGAGACGTACCCGGCGCCGTCCGATGCCAGCCAGGTGACCACGGCGGCCACCTCGTCCGGGCTGGCCATCCGGCCGGCCGGGATGGACTTGCGGATCTCCGCCTTGCGGTCGTCGGACAGGCCGGCGGTCATGTCGGTGTCGATGAAGCCGGGCGCCACCACGTTCGCGGTGATGTTGCGGCTACCCAGCTCGCGGGTGACCGAGCGGGCGACGCCGACCAGGCCGGCCTTGCTGGCGGCGTAGTTGACCTGTCCGGCGCCGCCGGAGAGGCCCACCACCGAGGAGATGAAGATCATGCGGCCCCACTTGGCCCGCAGCATCTTGCCCGAGGCGCGCTTGGCGACCCGGAACGCGCCGGTGAGGTTGGTGTCCACCACGTTGGTGAACTGCTCCTCGGACATCCGCAGCAGCAGCGTGTCGTCGGTCATGCCGGCGTTGGCGACCACCACCTCGACCGGGCCCAGCTCGGCCTCGACAGCGGTGAACGCGGCATCGATCGAGGCCGCGTCGGTGACGTCGGCGCGTACGCCGAACAGCCCCTCGGGGGCCTCGCCACTGCGGTGGGTGACCGCCACCCGGTCGCCCTGCTTGGCGAAGGCCTGCGCGATGGCCAGGCCGATTCCCCGGTTGCCGCCGGTCACCAGCACGGTACGGGCCACGGTTCCTCCTTGCGACTGCTCAGCATGGACGCGTCGGAGCCTAGGCGTTACCCGCAAGTAAGCGCTAACGGGTGTGGTGTCCCACCCAGGTACGACCTGGGGATCAACCTGCGGGGGCACGCCCGGTGGCACCCTCGGCCCGTAGCCTCCGGGTGGTGAACCGGCAACCTGTCGTCGTGGCTCTGGGAGCGCTGGGGCAGACCCTGTGGGGCCCGGACGCCCCGCCCGAACGGTCGTTGCTGGCCCGTTGGCCCCGGCTCGCCCGCTACGCCACTCCGGTGGGGCTGCTCGCCGCGCTCGGCCTCTTCCTGATCACGCTGACCGTGGAGAGCGAGTGGGGCCTGCCGCTGCCGGTCGCGCTGCTGTTCGCGGCGATGACCGTGGCGCCGCTGCTGGCGCTGCCCCGGCGTCCGCTGCTGGCGTGGCGGCTGACGGTGTTGGCCCTGCTGATCTGCACGTTCAACGCGCCGGCCGACCGGTCCTGGCCGTGGACCCCGCCGCTGGCGCTCGGGTCGGTCGCGGTGCTGGCGGTGGTCGTCGCGCGGGTCGACCGGCCGGTGCTGGCCTGGGTGGTGACGATCAGCACGGTGCCAGTGTTCACTCTGGTCCACCCCGACAACCGGGTGCCTGTCCTGCTGCTGCTCGGTGCGCTGGCGATCGTCGGCGACCTGTTCCGTCACAACCGGCTGTCGCGGCGCGCCCTGGCCGCGCAGACCGAACTGAGCGAGCGCGAGCAGGAGCGCCGCGCGGTGCTGGAGGAGCGCACCCGGATCGCCCGTGAGCTGCACGACGTGGTCGCACACCACATGTCGCTGATCGCCGTGCAGGCCGAGACCGCGCCGTACCGCCTCGACGACGTGCCCGCCCCGGCCGCCGCCGAGTTCGTCGCCATCGCCGGCTCGGCCCGCGACGCGCTGACCGACATGCGGCGGCTGTTGGGGGTGCTGCGCAGCGAGGCCAGCGGGCCGCAGACCACTCCGCAGCCCGACCTGGCCGACCTGGGCGCGATGGTGGACGCGGCCCGTCGCGCCGGGCTGGCCGTGACCCTGGACGCCGAGCCGCCGGGTCCGGTGCCCGCGCCGGTCGGGCTGGCCGCGTACCGCATCGTCCAGGAGGGCCTGGCGAACGCGGCCCGGCACGCGCCCGGCGCCGCGGTGCGCGTCACCGTCCGCTCCGGTCCGTCCGCTCTGGGAGTACGCGTCGACAACTCCCCGCCCGACGCCCCGCCGACCGCCTTTCCGCGCGGTGCCCCACCGACCGCCGACGGCGGGGCGGGGCACGGGTTGACCGGCATGCGGGAGCGCGCCACCTCGCTCGGCGGTACGTTCACCGCCGGGCCGCTACCCGACGGCGGGTACGCGGTGGCGGCCGAACTGCCGTACGAGGTGGGGAGCCTGGACACATGATCAAGGTGCTGATCGTCGACGACCAGGCGATGGTCCGGCAGGGCTTCGGCGCGCTACTCGCCGCCCAGCCCGACCTGCTGGTGGTGGGCGACGCCGCCGACGGCGCGCAGGGGGTCGCCGCCGCGCGTCGGCTCGACCCGGACGTGGTGCTGATGGACGTTCGGATGCCGGTCCTGGACGGGCTGGCCGCCACCCGTCAACTGTTGGGCGACCGCTCGGCGCAGCGCCCCCGGGTGCTCATCCTCACGACGTTCGACCTGGACGACTACGTGTACGAGGCGCTGCGGGCCGGCGCGAGCGGCTTCCTGCTCAAGGACGCGCCCGCGGCCGACCTGGTGCAGGCGGTGCGGGTGGTGGCCGCCGGGGACGCGCTGCTCGCCCCGGCGGTGACCCGTCGACTGATCGCCGAGTTCGCGGCCCGCCCGGACCGTCGCCGGCCCCGCCCCACCGACCTGGCCGGGCTGACCCCGCGCGAGACCGAGGTGCTGCGGTTGATCGCCCGGGGCCGCAACAACGCGGAGATCGCCGCTGACCTGGTGGTGGCGGAGCAGACCGTGAAGACCCACGTCGGGCGCATCCTGGCCAAACTCGGCCTGCGCGACCGCGCCCAGGCCGTGGTGCTGGCGTACGAGACGGGTCTGGTCGCCGCCGGCGAGTAGCGCCTCGGGGCCACCCGGGAGACAGCTCCCCGGTACGACGACCGCGACCCGTTCGCCCCCGCACTCTCCCCTTCCGGACGTCATTCGGGAGGGAGAACGTGATGCGACGACGAGGTGTCACACGTGTCGCTCTGAGCGCGTTGCTCGGGGGGAGCCTGGTCCTGCCCGGCCCACCGGAGCCGGTCATGGAGGTGGGGTTCGTCGAGGCGTACCCCGGCACGGCGGCGGCGATGCGCGCGGCCGGCCCCCCGTATGCGGACTGGGCGGCGCACGGACGCCGTTTCCTGGTCTTCGACCCGCGCGGCGACGGGCGGGCGGTGGAGGTCCTCGGCGACCTGGCGGGCGCGGACCGGATCGCGGTGCTCGTGCCCGGGGTGGGCAGCACGCTCGCCGACTTCGACCGTGGACTGGGCGGGGTGCCGCGGCGGGCGCCGTCGGTGCAGGCGGCGCAGCTCTACCGGCAGATCCGGTCGAGCGACCCCACGGCGCGGGTGGCCGTGCTGGCCTGGCTCGGCTACGACCCGCCGGACGGGTTGGTGGGCGCCGCCAGCGACGCCGACGCGCGGCGTGGGGCGACCGGACTGGCCCGGCTGCTGCGGGAGCTGGTCGCGCGCCGTCCGGCCGCGACGATCACGCTGATCGGGCACAGCTACGGGGCCCTGGTGGCGGCGCTGGCGGCGGCGCACGCCCCGGCGCAGGTCACCGACGTGGTCAGCCTCGGTGGCGTCGGCGCAGGTGTGCCGCGCGCCGGCGATCTGCGCGCCGGACTGCGGTTCTGGGCGGCCGAGGCGCCGTCCGACTGGATTCGCCGGGTGCCGCCCGTGCGGCTCGCCGGCCTCGGGTACGGGCGTCGCCCCGGCGATCCGGCGTTCGGGGCCCGTCCGCTGCCGGTGGACGGGGTGTCCGGGCACGACGACTACCTGGACACGGGCACCGCCACCCTGATCGCGGTCGCGGCGGTCGTGCGGGGCGCCGGTCCGGTCGAGGACGCCCGATGAGCCGCGACCGCACCGTCGACGCGTTGCGGGCGTACGCGATCGGTGGGGTGGTGCTCGGGCACTGGCTGGTCACCGGGCTGGTGCTGACCGGTGACGGCGGGCTGCGTCAGGCCAGTCCGCTGACCGCGCTGCCGGCCCTGGCACCGGTCACCTGGGTGTTGCAGACGCTCGGCCTGTTCTTCTTCGCCGCCGGCTTCGGTTCGGCCCGGTCGTTGGCCCGTCACCGGGGCACCTCGGCCGGCTGGCTGGCCCGCCGTTCACGTCGGTTGCTGCTGCCCACGGTGGCGCTGCTGGGCACCGGGGCCGCCGTGCTGCTGGCCGCCACCGTGGCGGGCGCGTCGGACGACACGCTCGCCGTCGGGCTCCATCTCGCGGCCAGTCCGCTCTGGTTCCTAGCGCCGCTGCTGCTCCTGGTCGCCTTGAGTGGCCCGCTGCGCGCCGCCGTACGCCGATGGGGTGTGACGCGCTGCGCGCTGCCGGCGGTGGCCGTGGTGGCGGCGAGCGACCTCGCGGTCCGCCTGCTGGCCGACGGCGTTGCCGTGCCACCGGTCGGCGTGCTGGCGGCCTGGTCGGTGCCGTACCTGCTCGGCGTCGCGTACGCCGACGGACGGCTGGCCGGCCGGCGGGCGGCGGGACTGCTCGCCGGTGGCGGGGCCGTGGCGCTGGCCGTGCTGGTGGCGGTGGGCTACCCGATCAGCGCGGTCGGCGTGCCCGGGGCCGGCGTGTCCAACCTGAACCCGCCGTCGCTGCTGGCCGTGGCGCTGGCGGTCACCCAGGTCGGGCTGGGTCTGCTGGCCCGGACCGGGTGGGAACGGCTGCTGGACCGGCCGCTCGCGGGCCGGGTGGTGACCGCGGTGAACAGCGACGCCGTGCGGATCTACCTGTGGCACCAGCCGGTGCTGGTCGCGGTGACCGCGCTCACCGCCCGGGGTGGCCTGGCCCTGCCCGGACTGCACACGACGCCGGACGGCCCGGGGTGGGTGCTGGCCCGGTTCTGCTGGTTGCCGCTGCTCGCCACGGTGCTGGTCACGGTGGTACGCGGCGGGCGCGGGAGCGGCTCGACGCCCCGTCCGGCCGGGCCGGGCCGGCCGCGCGGTGGAGCGCTCGCGGACCGGTCGGCCGAGTGCGTGCCGAGAGCGGCTCAGGTGTACGATCATCGACGTTCGGACCGGGCCGACCTGCAGGAGGTGATCGCTGTGCGAGATAGCGATCCTCCTAGTCGTGGCCGGGCCGATGGTCAGCCCCGCTGAGCCACGACTCAGTCTGGCGAGCTGACCCCGCTCCGCTCCCGCACCACCTCGGTTAACGCCGTTGTGCGTGCCGCGCCGTCCGGTCTCCGGACGGTCGCCGGGAGCCGCCCGGTCACGACTTCGTGTGCGCGTCCCCACCCCCTGCGGTCCGCCCCCGCTCGCGGACCGTCCAGCCGCCACTCGGAGCCGTCCATGAGCCGCTACGTCGCCCCGCTGGGCTTCACCCTCGCCGCCGTCTGGGTGGCCGTCGTCTTCGTCCTGGCCGGCGGCGGTCACTGACCACCACCGGCCGTTCGTCGGCCGCTCGCCTCGCTGTCCCGACCGTCGGCCGCTCCGGCCTCGCACGGGCCGTCGGGCGTCCCGGCTGGCGGTCAGATCATCCGTGACGACCAGAGCAGGCTGAGCGCGCCGGCGCAGAGCGCCAGCAGCAGCGCCAACCCGGCGTACCACTGGGTCACCTCACGCGGCTCGGTCCGGAAACCAATCGAACTGCCCATGTCCTGGTAGACCTGCTTCAGCTCGCTCACCGAGGCCGCCTCGTAGAAGTAACCCTCGGTCGTCTCGGCCAGCTCGGCGAGGGCCAGCCGGTCCACCGGCACCCGTTGGAGCTGCCCGCCGATGTCGACCTGACCCGTGTCGGTGCCGAACGCGATGGTGGAGACCGGCACGTTGGCCGCCTGCGCGGCGGCCGCCGCCTCCTCCACCGACCGACCCGAGGTGCGGAACCCGTCCGACAACAGCACGATGCGCGCCGGCGGGATACCCGCCGCGCCGTCGGCCGGCACCGACCGGATCGCCTCCAGGCAGGTGAACACCGCCTCACCCGTCGCGGTCGCCTCGGCCAGCACCAGCCCGTCGATCGCGGCGGTCACCGCGTCCCGGTCCTTGCCCGGCGGCACCAGCACGTTCGCCGCCTTGGCGAACGAGACGAGGCCCAGGTTGTAGCTCGCCGGCAACTCGCCCACGAACTGCTTGGCCGCCTCCTGCGCGGCCTCCAACCGGTTCGGCGCCACGTCGTCGGCCTGCATCGACAGCGACACGTCGATGGCGAGCATCACGGTCGCCCGCTCCAACGGCTCCTTCGTGTCGATCGCGGGGCGGGCCAGGGCCGTGGCGAGCACCAGCAGACACAGCAGGAACGCGGTCGCCGGCACGTGCCGCCGCCAACCCAGGCCCTTGGGCGCGACGGTACGCAGCAGGTCCACGTTGGTGAACCGCATCGCGTACGCCCGGCGGTGCAGTTGCCGCCAGACGTAGAACGCGGCGAGCGCGAGCACCGGCAGCACGGCCAGCAACCACCACGGTTGCAGAAAACGGATCATCGTGTCGTCCCCCGGGTACGCGCGTGCCGCTGCGCGGCCACGAAACGCACCATGTCCAGCAGCCAGTCTCGGTCCGTACGCAGACGCAGGTGGGCCGCGCCGGCACCGCGCAGCGCGGCGGCGATCGTGGCCCGTTGGGCGGCGGCGGCCTCGGCGTAGCGCTGCCGCAGCCGGGGGTCGGCGGTCTGCACCTCGTGCAGCTCACCGCTCTCCGGGTCGACCACCGGAAGCACGCCCACATCGGGCAGCTCCAGCTCACGTGGGTCGACCACCTCGATCGCCAGCACGTCGTGCCGGACGCGCAGCTTGCGCATCGGCCGGGCCCACTGCTCGACCGGCGCCAGGAAGTCCGAGACCACCACGGCCACCCCGCGCCGCCGGGGCGGGCGGTTGAGCATGTCGACAAGCGCGCCCAGGTCACCCCGGCCGGGCTGGATCGCCGTGCCGGCGACGGCGCGCAGCAGACCCTGCGCCTCCTTGCGGCCGGAGCGGGCCGGCAGCCGGGTCAGCACGCCCGGACCGGCCGGAGGCGGGCCAGCCCGCCAGCGCCGCGCGGGCGTGGACGCGCCACCGCCGGTGCCGATCACCGCGCCGATCCGGTTGCCGCCGCGCACGGTCAGGTGGGTGATGGCGGCGGCAGCGGCCACCACCACCTCCCGCTTGAGCCACTGCCCGGTGCCGAAGTCCAGGCTCGCCGACAGGTCCAGCGCCAGCCACGTCTCCAACTCCCGGTCCGCGACCGTGCGCCGCACGTGCGCGGTCGTGGTCCGCGCGGTCACCGGCCAGTCCATCCGGCGTACGTCGTCACCGGGGCGGTACTCCCGCGACTCCCCCGCCTCACTGCCCGGCCCGGGGAGCAGACCGGCGTAGTCGCCCTGGAGCAGACCGTCGAGCTTGCGGGTGACCAGCAACTGCAGTCGGGAGAGCACGGCCTCGCTGCGGTCACCCAGAGGGGCGGGACGAGGGGTGGGTGAGGTCACGGCCGCTGCCCGGGCCAGCCCGCGCCGGGTGGTGGGGCGCTCGACGGCGGGGTGGCCTGCTGCCGGGGCGCGACCGACGGAAGCGGAATCGTCGACATCACCCGCTGCACGATGTGGTCGGCCGGCACGTCGTCGGCGAGCGCGTCGTAGCTGAGCACCAGCCGGTGCCGCAGGATGTCCGGGGCGATGTCCTGCACGTCCTGCGGCAGGGCGTAGTCGCGTCCCCGCAGCAGCGCCAGCGCGCGGGTGGCCCGGACCAGACCGAGCGAGGCGCGCGGGCTGGCCCCGTACTGGATCAGTTGAGCGACGTCCGGCATGCCGTGCTCGGCGGGCGTACGGGTGGCCAGCACCAGACGAACCGCGTAGTCGACGAGCGCGTTGTGCACGAAGACCTGGTCGGCCTTGCGTTGCAGCGCGATCAACTCGGGGGTGTCGAAGACCGCCGTCGGTTCCGGCGCGGCCACGCCCATCCGGTAGACGATCTCCCGCTCCTCGGCGTCGGTCGGATAACCCACGACGATCTTCATGAGGAAGCGGTCCCGCTGGGCCTCCGGCAGCGGGTAGACGCCCTCCTGCTCGATCGGGTTCTGGGTGGCCATCACCAGGAACGGATCGGGCACCCGGTGGCTCTCCCCGCCGATGGACACCTGCCGCTCGCTCATCACCTCCAGCAGCGCCGACTGCACCTTGGCCGGAGCACGGTTGATCTCGTCGGCGAGCAGGAAGTTGACGAAGACCGGGCCCAGCTCCACATCGAACTTCTCGCTCGACTGCCGGTAGATCCGGGTGCCCATGATGTCGGCCGGCACCAGGTCGGGGGTGAACTGCACCCGGGCGAAGGACCCGCCGACGACCTTCGCGAGGGTCTCCACGGCAAGGGTCTTGGCCACGCCGGGCACACCCTCGAGTAGGCAGTGGCCGCGCGCCAGCAGCGCGACGAACATCCGCTCGACCATCCGGTCCTGGCCGACGATCACCCGTTTGATCTCGAACAACGCCTTCTCCAACAGGGTGGCGTCCTGTGCGGGCGTGGTCACCGGGGCGGGCGCCTGGGGTGCCGCCCCGTTGGGCGTCGGGGCGTCGGGCGTGGTCGGCTGGGCCACCGGTCCTCCACAGCGTTTGTCGGTCGTCGCGGCTGGTGCGGTATCAAGACTCGCATGCCTTCCTGAGTGTCGAGGCGGGGAGAAGCCGATTTTCGCCACGCGGTCCCGAGCATCGAATCGCGCGTCACGGGTGGACAGGGACCGGGCCGCCGCGTGTACGATTCATCCCGTCGCCGGGCGGCTCCCCCCGTGGCCGCCCGGCGCTCAAACTTCCGCCCCCGGCCGCCCTAGACTGGCCCGGATGAACGTCCCCACCCCCGCCGACGAGGCCCTGGTCTGTTCGGCACGAGGCTGCCGCGCCCCCGCCGTCTGGGCGCTGGAGTGGAACAATCCCCGCCTGCACACCGCCGACCGGCGCAAGACCTGGCTGGCCTGCGCCGAGCACCGGGACACTCTCGGAGCGTTCCTGGACGCCCGTGGCTTTCTCCGTACCGTCACTCCGGTGTCCGGATCGCCTACCCTCGACGTGTGAGCGAGCGATGAGGCACAGCAGCGCGGCGGCGCGGGGCGCGTGGAACGGATCTGGTCGATGAGCCCGGAGGACCGCGCCGACCCACCGGCCTCCCCTGGCCCCACCGTTCCGTCCCCACCGACCTCCCCGGCGGCGGCACCGCCCGACATCGCGCCGCCGCCCGGCGCGTTCCCGGCGCCCGGCACGCTCGGCCCGGACCCGTCCCCGCCGGACGCCTCGTCACCGGCCCCGCTGCCGCCGAACGCCGTACCGCCGTCGGCCGGTCACGCCGCCCTCTCACCCCCGCCCGACCTGCCGGCCCCTGGCCTCCTGCCACCTCCCGGCCCCGTGCCGGCTCCCGGCTCCGTGCCGGCTCCCGGCCTTTCGGCGGCTCCCGGCTCCGTGCCGGCTCCCGGCCTTTCGGCGGTGGGGCACGCCTGCGCGACGTCGGACCGTGGACCGTTGGAGCCGTGGCCCGACACCGTACGGTGGCAGCGGATCTCGACCGACCTGATCTGGGTGGAGTTGATCCGACTCGCGATCGTGGTGGCCATCGGCCTGGCCGTGACGGCGGTCGGCTGGGCACTGAGCGGTCACTGGCTGTTCGGACTCGCCCTCGCCATCGTGCTGGTGCTCGGCGGGTGGCGGGCCACGGCCATCGTCCGGGCGGTACGCGCCTGGGGCTACGCCGAGCGCGACGAGGACCTGCTCGTGCGGCACGGACTGCTGGTCCGCCGGTTGTCCATCGTCCCGTACTCCCGCATGCAGTTCGTCGACGTGAGCGCCGGCCCGCTGGAACGCGCCTTCGACCTGGCCACCGTGCAGTTGCACACGGCGGCGGCCGCCAGTGACGCGCGGGTGCCCGGCCTGCGTCCGGCGGAGGCATCCCGACTGCGCGACCGGCTCACCGCGCTCGGTGAGGACCGGGCGGAGGGGCTGTGACCAGCCACGCCGACCGCCGACGCCACCGGGCGCTGGCCCGATGAGCGAGAGCCCCGTCGAGCCCGGCACCGTGCCGCCACCGCCCGACCGCGACGCGCCCCCTGCCGGCCCGCCGCACGCCGGTGTGCCGCCGCACGTTGGTGTGCCGCCGCACGTTGGTGTGCCGCCGCACGCCGGTGTGCCGCCGCACCCTGCGGGGTCCCCGGATGGCGGCGGGACGCCGTATCCCGCTACGCCGCCGTACTCGGCCGGGCCGCCGTACTCGGCCGGGCCGCCCGGGGCGGTCCAGCCCTGGCCCGCCCCGGTGAGCGGTGGTGGCGGGGAGCCTCGACAGCGGCTGCACCCGCTCAGCCCGCTGCTGCACGGTGCCAAGTCACTGGTCGTGGTCATCGCCGGCCTGTCCTGGTCGACACTGTCGCGGGTCGGCTTCGGTTGGTTCGCCGCCATGGTCGTGGTGCTGGCGCTCGGCGCGACCGTGCTGTCGGTGATCAGTTGGTACAACACCGGCTACCACGTGGTGGGCCGCGAGTTGCGGGTGCACGAGGGGCTGCTCTGGAGGCGTACCCGGGCCATCCCGTTGGAGCGGTTGCAGGCCGTGGAGGTGGTGCGGCCCCTGCTCGCCCAGCTCACCGGCCTGGCCGAGCTGCGCCTGGAGGTCGTCGGAGGAGGCAAGACCGAAGCGCCGCTGGCGTACCTCGGGGTGGCCGACGCGACCCGCCTGCGGGAGCGGCTGCTGGCGCTCGCCGGGCGCGTGGCGCCGCCCGGCGACACCGCGCCCGCCACGCGGGTCGAGACGCCGACGGCCGTGCGGGCTCGGCCACTGCACGCGGTACGCAACCGGGACCTCCTGGTCAGCCAGTTGCTCACCCCGCAGGCGTTCCTGCTCCCGTTCGGCGTTGCCTTCGTCGTGGTGCAGTTCGTCACCGCCGGGTCGTGGTCGTTCATCGCGGTGGCGAGCACGTTGACCGCGATGGCCGGTGTGCTCCTGCAACCGATCCGTCGGGTCCTCGATGACTGGAACTTCCGGCTGGCCCGCGACGGTGGCACCCTGCGGGTGCACAACGGCCTACTGGAGACCCGGGCGCAGACCGTGCCGCTGGACCGGGTCCAGACCGTACGGGCCACCTGGCCGCTGCTGTGGCGGGTCAACGACTGGCTGCGACTGCGGTTGGAGGTGGCCGGCTACTCGATCGCGGAGGCCGACGACCGCAACCGACCGGACCGGCTGCTGCCGGTGGGTGACCTGCCGACCGCCACGATGATCGTTGGCGAGGTGCTGCCCGGCGTACGCCTGGACGCGCTGACGCTGAGCCCGCCACCGCCCCGGACGCGCTGGCTGCACCCGCTCGGACGTGGCGCGCTCGGCGCGGGCCTGTTCGATCGGGTCTTCGCCACCCGGTCCGGGCTGCTCACCCGGCAGTTGGCGATCGTGCCGTACGCCCGGATCCAGAGTGTGCGCGTCGTGCAGGGACCGGTGCAGCGCCGGCTGCGGCTCGCGACCGTGTACGCGGACACGGCCGGCGGCTCGGGCGCGGCGGCCCAGGACCGCGACCTCGCCGAAGCCTGGTCCCTGGCAGCCGAACTAACCCGCAGAGCCCACCACCAAGCCCACCCCCCAACCCCCTAACCCTCACTCCCACCCCCTGACTCCTGTTGATCAAGAGGTTGGCGTCAAGAATCGGGCATTCGGTGACGCGAACCTCTTGATCAACAAGGACAGGGCGGTCAGTGGTCGGCGGGGACCGAGCGGTGGGTGGTGGTGCTGTCTGGTTCGCCGGGGGTCGGGGGTTCGGGCTGGCTGGTCGGGGGGTCGGGCTGGTTGGGGGGCGGTTGCGTTCCGGCCTTCGGGTGGCGGGCGCGGTAGGACCTCCACGCCCGCTCGGCCAGGCCGACGACCAGGTAGGTCAGCCCGACGTACGTCCAGCCCACCAGCACGTCGATCACGTAGTGCTCGCCGGAGTAGACCAGGGTGAAGGTCATCGCCAGGGGGTACGCGAGCAGCAGCGGCCACCACCGGCGGCGGGTGGTGTGCAGGAAGAACAGCACCACGAACAGCGCCCACGCGGTGTGCAGCGACGGCATGGCGGCGACCGGGTTCGAGGCGATCTGGCCGGCGTTGAGCACGTTGCCGGCGCCGTGCATGCCGAACGCCTTCCAGCCCCGGGTGGAGATCCGCGCCACCTCGGTGAGCAGGCCGTTCTGCGCGGCCCACCAGGGCGGCGCGGCCGGGTAGATGAAGTACGTGACCAGGCCGGCGGCGCACAGGAATCCCCACCGCCGCATGTAGGCGGCCCAGCGGTGCCGGTCGCGCATCCAGAGCACGGCGGCGGCGGCCAGCGCCACCACGAAGTGCGAGAAGTACACCCAGCTCGCCGCGATGTCCCACCAGTGCACCTGTGGGCGGTAGAGGTGCTCCTGCAGCCAGACGGTGGGCACCTCCCCGCCGGTGGCCCAGCCGAACATGAACCGGTCGGCGACGATCAGCTCCATGGCGTGCGGGGTGGCGCCGTTGTCGGCGAACCCGCGCGAGAGGTTGTACGCGGCCAGTAGCAGCACCACCGGTACCCAGTCCCGGGCGAAGCGCAGGTGGCTGCGCCACGGGCGGTCGCTGTTCCAGGCGATGGTCCCGAGCCAGATCCACACGAAGGCGTACGCCGGGTCGGTGGGCAGCCCGATGCCGAGCCACGCGCCGACGAAGGCGACCGCCCAGATCGTCATGGCGACTATGCGCCGACGACCCGCGTCCGGGGACGCGGGTGGGTCGGTCCGGGCGGGGGGCTGGGGGTCAGTCACGACGGCCATCGCGGTCAAGGTTAACGACGGCTACGGCATCGACCGACGGGTACCACCCTGCGCGGCGGCGCCGGGATCGCCGGGCGCGTGCTCGGCGGGCGCGGGGAACACCTAGGCTGACGACCATGCAGGAGCAGCCCGAGCCGGCCCTCGCGCCGGGTCTGACCGCCCAGGTCGAGCTGACCGTCACCGACGCGGACACCGCCCAGGCGGTCGGTTCGGGGGACGTACCGGTGCTGGGCACGCCCCGGGCGCTCGCGCTCGCGGAGGCGGCCACCGTCGCGGCCACGGCGACGGCGATGCCGCCCGGCTCCACGACGGTGGGCACCCGGGTCGAGCTGGAGCACCTCGCGCCGACGGTGGTGGGCCGCACGGTACGGGCGCAGGCGCTGCTGACGACGGTCGACGGTCGACGGTTGTCGTTCGAGGTCAGCGTCTCCGACGGCGACCAGACGGTGGCCCGGGGCCGGGTGGACCGGCTCCTGGTGGACCGGCAACGCTTCGTCGACCGGGCCGGGCGGGCGTCGTGAGCGGCGGGTTCGTCGAGGTCGCCGACCGGGTGTACGTGATTGTCGAGCCCCTGCTGCGGGTCAACGTCACGCTCGTCGTCGGCGACGACGGGGCGCTGCTGGTGGACACGCTCTCCTCGGCGGGGCAGGCGACCGAGCTGGCCGCCGCCGTCCGCGCGGTCACCGACCGTCCGCTGACCCTGGTCAACACGCACCACCACTACGACCACTGCTTCGGCAACGCCGTCCTGGCCGGCGACCCACCCCGACCGGTGTACGCGCACGAGCGGGCCGCCGCCGCTCTGCGCGACGACCCGGAGGGGCTGCGCCGGGAGGCGTACGAGGAGGTGCGCGCGGAGCACCCTGAGCTGGCCGCCGACCTGGCGGACACCCCGCTGCTGGCCCCGACGCACGCGGTGCACACGGAGACGACGCTCGACCTGGGCGGCCGGCGGGTGGTGCTGCGGCACCCGGGGCGCGGGCACACCGACGCGGATCTCGTGGCGCACGTGCCCGACGCGGACGTGCTCGTCGCCGGCGATCTGGTGGAGCAGAGTGGTCCGCCCGCCTTCGAGGACTCGTACCCCCTGCAGTGGCCGGACGCGGTCGCGGACCTGCTGCGGCTGACGACCCCGGGCACGGTGGTGGTCCCGGGCCACGGCGACGTGGTGGACGTCGACTTCGTCCGGGCCCAGCACGCCGAGCTGGTGCGGCTGGCCTGGCTGATCCGGGCCGCGCACACCGGCGGCGCGCCGCCGGAGCGGGTGGCCGCCGAGGCGCCCTTCGGGGCACGCGCGGCCCTGATCGCCGCCCGCCGCGGCTACCGCGAGCTGAACGGCGAAGCCTGACCCGGCCCACCCCCGGCCCCGGCCCCGGCCCCGCGCCCGGCCCACCCCCGGCCCACCCCGTCGATCAAGAGGTTTGCGTCACATTCACGCCGGATCCTGACGCAAACCTCTTGATCACCGAACGACAATCGGACGAGGGGGAGCTAGACCGCTGTGCGGCGCCACTGTTGGTTGGTGGCGGTGGTGCAGGTGGACTGGACCGCGCGGGCGCCGTCGGTGGTGGCGGCGTTGAGGATGGTCAGGCACTTGTTGCTGTGCCTCGCTATCAGCTGGACTACGCCGGTGCCGGGGTCCTGGACGCGCCACTGCTGGTTGGTGCCGCCGTTGCAGGTCCACTGCGTGACCCGGACGCCGTCGGCGGTCGCGGACGCGCCGCCGTACACGTCCAGGCACTTGCCGCTGTGCACGCTGACCACCGTCTGGTAGCCGCCACCGGCGTCCTGGAACCGCCACCGCTGGTTGGCCTGCCCGTTCGCGCTCCACTGCACGATGTCGGCGCCGTCGGTCGTGGCGTTGTTGGAAACGTCCAGCAGCTTCCCGCTGTGCTGGGCGGCGAGGGTGTAGGCGGTCGGGACGGGCACGGTGCTTCCTGGGGTCAGCCGGTACAGCCCGGCGCCGTGGGCCGGGAGCGAACGGGTGAGGGTCCCGGTCACCGTGCCGAGGGCCGCGCCGGACCACAGGTCGGTCACGGTGGCCGAGCCGATTCCGAGGTCGGCCAGGTTGACCGAGACGTTCGCCGCGCCGCTCTCGCGGTTGAACAGGGCAAGGTAGCGGTCGGTGCTGCCCGGCACGTCGGCGGTCCACGCCTGCCGGGTGCCACCGGTGAGCTGACGGTTGTTCGCGCTGTTCTGGTCGACGGCCAGCACGGCGGCGTTGGTCATCAACGCCAGCTCCGAGGCGCGGTTCTCAACCAGGTTGCCGCCCCACATCAGCGGCGCGCGGTTGATCGCCCAGAGGGTCATCAGGGTGCGCTGCTCGTCCGAGGTGAGGTTGGAGTAGCGCGGTGAGCCGACGGGCCCGTACTTGGAGAGCCGGCCGATGGGGATCATGTCCGGGTCGGGCCAGGCGCCGGTGGCGCGGTACGGGGTCCAGTTGCGGAGTTGGTCGAAGAGGGCGTCGACGGACGACCAGTTGTCCCAGAGGTCGTTGACGATCCGCCACATGTGCGCGTTGGCCTGGACGTGGCTTCCGCTGGCCAGCGGGGTCGCACCGGGCGACAGGCTCAGCACCATCGGACGGCCACTGCGCTGGATCGCCAGCTTGTAGCCCTCGATCTCCGCCTGCCGGTAGGTCGGCGCGGCGATGTCGTCCACCTTCACGAAGTCGATCCCCCAGGACGCGAGCAGTTGGAACACCGAGTCCAGGTAGCTCTGCGCGCAGGGGTTGGACATGTTCAGGCCCCACATGAGGTTGAGCCAGGCCGCGGTGGTGCTGTTGTTGATCTGGTTGGCGCGGCAGCTGGTGCCCGAGATCGGGACGTTGTCGGCCACCGCCTGGCGGGGGATGCCCCGCATCAGGTGGACCCCGACCTTCAGGCCCTGGGCGTGGATGTAGTCGGCCAGGGGTTTGAACCCGTTGTCACCGGCGGCGGAGGGGAACCGGGTGGTGTCGGGCAGCAGCCGCCCGTTGGCATCCATCCGGAGCCGGGGTTGCAGGTTGGAGTCCTGGTTGGGGCTGTTGTTGTGCCGTCCGGGGTAGTACCACCCCCAGTCGATGACGATGTACTGCCAGCCGGACTGCCGCAGGTTGGTGGCCATGTAGTCGGCGTTCGCCCGTACGTCGGCCTCGGTGACGCTCCAGTTGAACGAGTCGTAGCTGTTCCACCCCATCGGCGGGGTGCTGGCCACCGCGTTGTCCCAGGCGCGCGCCGGCTCCGGCGCGCTGACGGCGACGCCGCCGACGGCGACCAGGGCGACGACCAGTACGGCGGCGAGGCGGCGGAATGTCGGTGGTACCAGGACGAGTCTCATCGGAGTCTCCCGGATAACACGCAGGAAATAGGCAGACGCCGATGTTAACGTTCACATAACAGGGCCGTCAACCAGCCGTCATCCGCCCTCAACGGCCGAAGCGGCGTTCGACGTCGGCGCGGGTGGGCATGGCGGTGGCCCCGCCCGGCGACTCACAGACCAGACCGGCGACCCGCAGCGCGAACGCCACCGAATCGACCCAGCCCGTCGGATCCGCCGGCTCGCCGTCACGGAGCAGGTCGGCGATGAGCGCGGCCATGACCGAGTCACCGGCGCCGGTGGCGTCGACGGCGTCCACCTTCGGCGCCGGCACCCGCACCGGGTCGGCCCCGGCGGCGGCCAGCACCGCGCCGGCCGCGCCGAGCGTCACCACCACGGTGGACGCGCCCAACTCCCGCAGGTACGCGGCGACCCCCTCGACCGGCTCACCCGGATACAGCAGCCCGGCGTCGGCGCTGCTCAACTTGACCAGGTGCGCGCCCGCGGCGAACTCCGCCACCACCTGCCGCAACCCGTCCAGCGCGACCGGCCCGTCGAGCAGTCGCGGGCGAACGTTCGGATCGAGGACCCGCAGGCCGGTGGCGAGCGACCAGGCCCGGCGGGCGGCGGCCAGCGTGCCCGGCTCAAGCAGCACGATCGAGCCGCAGTAGAGCACGTCAGCGCCCTCCGTCAGCGCCAGGTCCACGTCGTCCGGGCCGAGCAGGCCGTAGGAGCGCGGCTCGCCGTAGAAGTGGAAGTCCGGCTCCGGGCCGGCGTACGTCACCACCGCCAGCGCGGTCGGCGCGGACACCGTGACCGCACCGGCCAGGCCGACGCCGACGCCGCTCAGGAAGTCGCGGATCCGCTGGCCCAGCACGTCGTCACCGAGCGAGCCGACGAACTGGGCCGCCCCGCCGAGCCTGGTCACCCCGACGGCGACGTTGAGCGGGCCGCCACCGATGGCCTGCCGGTAGACCCGCTCCCCGTCGACGTCGCTGTCGAGCAGGTCGACGAGCGCCTCGCCGAGCACCACCGCGTACCCCATCAGAGCCCCCTCGCCCTCGGCGGCCGCGACGGCCGTCTCGCCCCAGGCTGGCACAGCGGGATCAGTCCGCGTGGTGGATCGGCCCGTCGGTCGCGGCCAGGGGGCGGCCACTGCCGCCCCAGCGGGCCGCGACGATCTGCGCGGCCACGCTGACCGCGGTCTCCTCGGGGGTACGACCACCGAGGTCCAGCCCGATCGGTGAGGCCAGCCGGTCGAGCTGTGCGGTGCTGAGCCCCGCCTCGCGGAGCAGTTTGTGCCGTTCGTCGTGGGTACGTCGCGATCCCATCGCGCCGACGTACGCCAGGGGTTGGCGCAGGGCCAGCGCCAGCAGCGGCACGTCGAACTTCGGGTCGTGGGTGAGCACGCAGACGACGGTGCGCCCGTCGACCCGGCCGGCGTCGATCTCGTCCCGCAGGTAGCGGTGCGGCCACCGCACCACCACCTCGTGCGCGTCGGGGAAGCGCCGGCCGGTGGCGAAGACGGGCCGAGCGTCGCAGACGGTCACCCGGTAGCCGAGGAACGCGCCGATGTGCGCCACCGCCGCCGCGAAGTCGATCGCCCCGAAGACGATCATCCGGGGCGCGGTGGCGTACGCGGCGACGAAGAGACTGAGGCCGCCGCCCCGACGCTGCCCCTGGTAGCCGTACCCCAGGACGCCGCTGTGCCCGGCCGCGAGCAGCCCGAGCGCGTCGTCGGCCGCGGCGTCGTCCAGCCGGTCGTCGCCGAGCGAGCCCGTCACCCGCCGCCCGGTCAGCACCAGCCGGCGACCCAGCCGCCCCGCCGGGTCGGACGTGTCACCGGCGTCGGCGGCCACGCACGTGACGACCGCGGCCGGTTCGCCGGCCTGCCGCGCGGCGGCGACCACGTCGAGCTGCGCCAGGGCATCGCCGTCGAACCGCTCGACGAACACGTCCAGCAGGCCGCCGCAGGTGAGCCCGACGGCGTAGGCCTCGTCGTCGCTGACGCCGTAGTGCACCAGCTCCGGTACGCCGGTGTCGAGCACGTGGCGGGCCCGCTCGTAGAGGTCCGCCTCGACGCAGCCGCCGGAGACGCTGCCGGTGACCGTGCCGTCGGCCGCGACGAGCATGGCGGCGCCGGGCGGCTGCGGCGCGGACCGCCAGGTGGCGACCACGGTGGCCAGGGCGACCGGCTCGCCGGCCCGGCAGCGGCGGTGCAGTTCGTCGAACACGTCGGGCACGCGCTGCCGCCTCCTTCGTCTGCGCGACGCTACGGGCGGCGTGAGGCGACCCGAGGCGGGCGATCTGCGCGGGAAGACCGTCGGGGCGCAGACCATCACTATAGGAAGCAACCCGCCGGACCGGATAGGAGTCCGCCGAGCCGGCGCCGACCCGCCGTGTGTGACATATCGAGGACCGACTATTGCGTCGGTGGCGGGCGACGTGGTGGGATGGCCCGTACCGGGTGGTGCGAGGGCTGTCGCGCCGCCGGTTGCCGGGTTGTTGGACGCGAGGGCACCGGTCCAGGACAGGACCGTCGATGGCGCGTGTCCGCCGGCCGATCTTCTGCCGGGGCGCGCCAGGGTGATCGTCGTATCCGCTTGCGGCGGGGCGGCCTCGGGCGGCACGCCTCGCGAGTCAGGAGAACCCGTGAACCGTTCCCGTACGGCCGCAGTGCTCACCGCGGCCCTGACCCTTGCGCTGGGCGCCGTCGCCCTGGCGTCCAGTCCACAACCGGCGGCCGCGCACGGCGCGGCGATGACGCCGGGCGCCCGCACCTACCTCTGCTGGCAGGACGGCATGAGCCAGACCGGCGAGATCAGGCCGAACAACCCGGCGTGTGCCGCCGCCGTGGCGCAGAGCGGCACGAACTCGCTCTACAACTGGTTCAGCGTGCTGCGCTCCGACGCCGGTGGCCGTACCACCGGCTTCATCCCGGACGGGCAGCTGTGCAGCGGTGGCAACACCGGCTACCGGGGCTACGACCTGCCCCGCACCGACTGGCCGCTGACCCACCTGACGTCCGGCGCGCGGTTGGACTTCCGGTACAGCAACTGGGCGCACCACCCGGGCACCTTCTACTTCTACGTGACGAAGGACAGCTGGAGCCCGACCCGCGCGCTGGCCTGGAGTGACCTGGAGGAGCCGTTCCTGACGGTGACCAACCCGCCGCAGCGCGGCGCGGTCGGCACCAACGACGGTCACTACTACTTCAGCGGCAACCTGCCGTCGGGCAAGAGCGGTCGGCACATCATCTACTCCCGCTGGGTGCGTTCGGACTCGCAGGAGAACTTCTTCGGCTGCTCCGACGTGACGTTCGACGGTG
The DNA here is from genome assembly GCF_040675055.1 of Micromonospora sp. NPDC049662. Classification (NCBI taxonomy): domain Bacteria; kingdom Bacillati; phylum Actinomycetota; class Actinomycetes; order Micromonosporales; family Micromonosporaceae; genus Micromonospora; species Micromonospora sp. NPDC049662. The sequence goes on along the minus strand of NZ_JBFAOC010000039.1, from coordinate 18,759 downwards.
GTAGCGGTCAGGTGACCGGTGTGGGTCCGGGCGGGAACAACCCGACCACCCCGCCGCCCACCACGCCCCCGCCCACCACTCCGCCGCCGACCACTCCGCCGCCCACCACGCCCCCGCCCACCACTCCGCCGCCGACCACCCCGCCGCCGACCACGCCGCCGCCGTCCAGCGGTGACTGCATGGCCGTCTACTCGGTGACCAGCACCTGGCAGGGCGGATTCCAGGGACAAGTCACGATCATGAACCACGGCAGTACGCCGTTCTCCGGCTGGACCGCGAGCTGGACCTGGCCCAGCGGACAAGTGATCAACCAGGTCTGGAATGCCACCCAGACGACGTCCGGCGCCTCGGTGACCGCGACGAACGTCCAGTACAACGGCACGGTCGCGCCCGAGGGCACGACATCGTTCGGCTTCCTGGCCAGCAGCACAGGAACCAACACCCTCCCGACGGTCACCTGCGCCCGTCGCTGAGGTCCCCCTGAAATGATCAAGAGGTTTGCGTCATCCGGAGCGCTTCCGGTGACGCAAACCTCTTGATCGACAGGGTGGGTGCGGGGTGGGTGCGCGGTTAGCGGACCATGGAGCCGACTACCGGCTTTGTCAGCAGGGCCGACTGGTTGCGCTGGATGCCCGGGTCGAGCGTCTTGGCCACGAAGATGGCGTGCCAGATGCAGAAGATCAGCACCGTCCACACCTTGCGGGAGTGGTCGAACTCCTCCCGCTTGTGCTCGTCGAGCAGCCGCAGCGCGTACGACAGGTCGAGCAGATCACCCGCGCCCGAGGTGCTCAGCACGTGCCGGGCCCACTCGTACATCTCGCCGCGCAGCCACACCCGGGTCGGGGTCGGGAAGCCCAGCTTCTTGCGGTTGACGATCGCCGGCGGGACAACGCCCTGCAACGCCTGACGCATCGCGTACTTGGTGGCGTCGGAGCGCGGCGGCAGCTTCAGGTCCACCGGGATCTTCGCCGCGACGTCGAACACCTCGCGGTCGAGGAACGGCACCCGCACCTCCAGCGAGTGCGACATCGAGATCCGGTCGGCCTTGACCAGGATGTCGCCGCGCAGCCAGGTGTAGAGGTCGACGTACTGCATCTTGGTGACGTCGTCCAGCTCGGTGCACTCGGCGTAGATCGGGGCGGTCACGTCGGTGTAGCGCACCGAGGGGTCGTAGCGACGCATCAGGTGCTGCTTCTCCTCCTCGGTGAACATCCGCGCGTTGCCGTAGTAGCGCTCCTCGATCGGCGTGGTGCCCCGCTCGAGGAAGCTCTTGCCCTTGACCCCCTGCGGGATGGCCTTGGAGACCGCCCGCAGCCCCTTCTGCACCCCACCGGGCAGGCCGTTGACGGTGCCCAGCGACAGCGGCTCCCGGTAGATCGTGTAACCGCCGAAGAACTCGTCGGCCCCCTCACCGGAGAGCACCACCGTGACGTGCTCGGCGGCCTTCTTCGCCACGAAGTAGAGCGGCACCAGCGCCGGGTCGGCCACCGGGTCGTCCAGGTGCCAGACGATCTTCGGCAGCGCGTCGATCATGTCCTGCGGACCGATCTTGGTGGGGATGGTGGTGACGTCCAGGTGCCGCGCCGAGTCCTGCGCGACGTCGATCTCGGAGTAACCCGGGACGTCGTAGCCGACGGTGAAGGTCAGGATGTTCGGGTTGAACTCGCGGGCCAGCGCGACCACGGCGGTCGAGTCGATGCCGCTGGACAGGAACGAGCCGACCGGCACGTCCGAGCGCATGTGCATGCGAACGCTCTCGCGCAGCGTCTCGCGGATCTCGTGGTACAGCTTCTGCTCATCGTCGACCGGCGCCGGCCGGAACACCGGCCGGTACCACCGCCGTACGTCGATCCGCCCGCCCGGGGTCCAGGTCAGGTACTCGCCCGAGCCGATCCGGCTGATGCCCTTGTGCAGCGTGCCGGGCTCCGGCACGTACTGCAGGGTCAGGTAGTGACTCAGGTTCGCCGCGTCCACGCCCGCGTCGCCCTGGTAGTTGCTGTGCGCGAACGGCAGCAGCGCCTTCTTCTCCGACGCCAGGTAGAGGCCGTCGGCGGTCTCCAGGTAGTGCAGCGGCTTGATGCCGAAGTAGTCGCGGGCGCCGAACGCGCGCCGCTCCTGCCGGTCCCAGATGACGAAGGCGAACATGCCGCGCAGCCGGGTGAGCACCTGCTCGCCCCAGTAGTGGTAGCCGGCGACGATCACCTCGCCGTCACCGGCGGTGGCGAACTGCGCGCCGAAGTCCCGGATCAGCTCGTCGCGCAGCTCGATGTAGTTGTAGATCTCACCGTTGAAGGTCAGCAGGTAACGGCCGTTCGCGTAGGGCAGCGGCTCGTGACTCGACGCGACGTCGATGATGGCGAGCCGCTTGTGGGCGAACACTCCGTCCGCGTACCGGCCGGACGCGTCGCCGACCACCTCGACCCCTGTCTCGTCCGGGCCGCGGTGGTGCAGGCATTCCAATGCTCCGGCGATGTGGTCGCGGTGCGCGGCGGCGTTGCCGTTCGCGCTGAAGAAGGCCAGGAGTCCGCACATGGTCGTCATCTTTCCACGCGCTCCGTCGGCCCGTCGCAGCCGTCCGTCGTTCGGGGCGCTCCCGGCCGCCACCACCGCGAACCGGGCGCGCGGTACCGTCGGGACCAGCCACGAGCGGAGGGGAGCGGCGCAATGACCGAGGAACGCAAAAGCACCGAGGGTACGCCGACAGACGGCACGGAATCGCACGATCCGGACTTCCCGGAGGCGTTCCTGTCGTTCATGCGGCAGGGCTGGCGCGACACCGAACTCCCGGTCACGCCGCGTCCAGAGATCCCCAACTACGCCAAGCGGCGGGCTGCGCTCTCCGCGGCCTTCCCGGGCGAGACGCTGGTCATCCCGACCGGCGGCGAGAAGGTCCGTGCCAACGACACCGCGTACCCGTTCCGGCCGGGCAGCGACTTCGCCTACCTGACCGGTGACCACGACCCGGACAGCGTGCTGGTGCTGCGCCCGAACGGCTCGGGCCACGACGCGACGCTGTACATGCGGCCCCGCTCGTCCCGGGAGACCGACGAGTTCTTCCGCAGCCGGCACGGCGAGCTGTGGGTGGGCCGGCGGCACACCCTCGGCGAGAAGTCCACCGAACTGGACCTGCCCACCGCCGACCTGACCGGGCTGGAAGCGGCGCTGGCCGACCTCGCTCCGGGGCGTACCCGGGTGTTGCGCGGTTTCGACGCCCAGGTGGACGCGGCCGTGCGCCCCTACGACGGGCCGCGCGCCGAGGGTCAGCCGGCCCGCGACCGGGAGCTGGCCATCGCCATCTCGGAGCTGAAGCTGGTCAAGGACGAGTGGGAGATCGGCCAGCTCCAGGACGCGATCGACGCCACCGTCCGGGGCTTCGAGGACGTGGCCCGCGTCCTGCCGGCCGACCGCGCCGTCTCGGAGCGCCTGCTGGAGGGCATCTTCGCGCTGCGCGCGCGGCACGACGGCAACGACGTCGGGTACGGCTCGATCGTCGGCGCGGGCGAGCACGCCACGATCCTGCACTGGGTGCACAACCACGGCGCCACCCGCCCGGGTGATCTGCTGCTCATGGACATGGGGGTCGAAGGGCGCAACCTCTACACCGCCGACGTGACCCGGGTGCTGCCGGTCGACGGCCGGTTCACCGCCCTGCAACGCCAGGTCTACGACATCGTGTACGCCTCACAGCAGGCCGGCATGGACGCCATCCGCCCCGGCGTGAAGTTCAAGGACGTCCACCTGACCTGTATGCGGGTGCTCGCCGAGGGCCTGTCCGACCTGGGCCTGCTGCCGGTGAGCGTGGACGAGGCCATGGACGAGAAGTCGTCGGTCTACCGGCGCTGGACGCTGCACGGCTTCGGCCACATGCTCGGCATCGACGTCCACGACTGCTCGAACGCCCGCAAGGAGACGTACCGCGACGGCGCCCTGGGCGAGGGCTACGTGCTCACCGTGGAGCCGGGTCTCTACTTCCAGCCCGAGGACGAGCTGGTCCCCGCCGAACTGCGCGGCATCGGCATCCGCATCGAGGACGACGTCCTGGTCACCGCGACCGGCGCGGTCAACCTGTCGGCTGGCCTGCCGCGCACCTCCGACGAGGTGGAGACCTGGCTGGCCGAGCAGCGCGAAGCCGGGCCCCGTCTGCCCGGCTGACCCAAGCCCCACCCCTCGACCTCGCCCCCGAGCCCCTGGGGTCGCCGCCTCGGCATAGACCTGGGCCAGTGCCTGGACCTAGTCCGGGCCTGGCCTGGGCCTGGGCCTGGGCCTGGCCGATGTCCGGGCTTGGCCGATGTCCGGGCTTGGCCTGGGCCTGGGCCTGGCCGATGTCCGGGCTTGGCCGATGTCCGGGCTTGGCCTGGGCCTGGCCGATCCCTGGGCCTGGCCGATGTCCGGGCCTGGGCTTGGGCCTGGCCGATGTCCGGGCCTGGGTCTGGGCCTGGCCTCGGGCCTCGGGCCTCGATCTGGACTCGTGGCCGGCGGGTGCCGGGCCACCGGCCGTGGCCGGCGCGTTGATCCACTCCAGATCACCGAGCTTGGGGTATCCAGACGCCGGGATACCGCGCCATCGGCGCACTGGAGTGGATCATGCCTGCTACCGGGCTAGATCCACTCGACCTCCTTGATGTCGGGGTTTCCGACCCGCTCGGAGAGCGCGTTTTCCAGGAACCCGAGCCGATCACCACCAGCGGCACCGCCAAGCGCCCCACGCCGGACGGCAAGGGGCGCCTCGTGGCGTTTGGGCTGCTCACACCCCTTCCTGTCGCCCCGGACCGTTACGGGCTCGTGCCCTAACTTGAGGCGTATGCGGGGTTTTCTCGGATACGTCCGCCTCGCGAAGATAGTTCTCATACGGTGGACATCGGAGGCTGCAACCGATTTGTAGCTGGTCGTGGCGCTGCGGGCGGTGCGACCCCGTCTGGTAGCAGGAGAGGCGGAAGGCTCTGATGTCCAACGACGTAACGAGTACCGACGGCGGGGCCTCGACGGCTCCGCCAACACGACGACGACGGGCCCTGTGGGTTGCCGGCGTCGCGGGCCTGACCGGGGTGGTCGGCCTGGCCGCCCTCGGTGGCGTGGCCGCACGGGACGACAAACCCACCTCCGCCCGGGTGTCCGACGCCCAGCCGTCGACCAACCGGCAGAACGTCAGCGACGCCGACGCGAACGCCGACGGCGGCAAGGAGAACGGCGGCGAGGAGAACGGTGGCAACGACGAGTGGAGCGGCGACGACTGGAGCGGCAGCGACGACCACGCCGGCAAGGACGACAAGCGGGACGAGAAGGATCGCACCAAGCAGGTGCCCTGCGACTCGGACAAGCTGATCCAGGCGATCACCTTCGCCAACGACGGCGACGGCGGTGTGCTGGAGCTGGCCAAGGGCTGCACGTACACCCTGACCCGCAACCAGGACGGCAACGGCCTCCCGGTGATCACCGAACCCATCACGCTCAAGGGCGAGCACACGACCATCGGTCGTGCGGCCACCGCCGACTACTTCCGCATCCTGAACGTCGGACCGGGTGGGCAGCTCACCCTCAAGGGCCTGAGCATCAAGGGTGGGCAGACCATCCAGCGGGCGATGACCGTGGAGCCGGCGACGGTCTGGGGGCCGTACGCGACCTCGGTCCGGACCACGCCGGCCACGGGTAAGCCGGCGGCCACCACCGCAGCGGGCGCCGCAGCCCAGCCGGCCACGGCGGCGGCGGCGAAGTCGGCGACGTCCACCGCAGCGGCAGCCAAGCCGACTACAACGACGGCCAAGCCGACGGCGGCCAAGCAGACGGCGGCCAAGCAGGCAACGACCAAGCAGGCGGCGGTCAAGGGCGCGGCGGTCAAGGGCGCTGCCGCCAAGCCGGGAGCGAGCAAGGCGGCGGAGCCCACAGCAGCGACCAAGGCGGCAGCCGCAGCGAAGCCGGCAGCGACAACGGCCAAGGCGATCAAGGCCGCGGCCGCCAAGCCGGCAACCGGAACCGCAGCCAAGCCGGCAGCGGCAACCGCCCCGGCCCCGACGACGGCGGCGGCGGCGACCGGAGCTCAGGTTGCGCCGCTGGTGGAGGAGCCCGGGTTCAACGACGGCGCCGGGGTGCTCGTACAGCCTGGGGGTCGGGCCGAGATCCTGGACAGTGAGCTGCTCTACAACCAGTCCGGCAGCAACGGCGGCGGGCTGGCCAACTTCGGCAGCACCAGGCTCAGCAAGACCACGGTCGCACACAACACCGCCTTCTTCTTCGGCGGTGGCATCTTCAACGCCGGCGTGCTCCAGGTCGACGAGTCGAAGATCAAGGACAACACCGGGATCATCGGTGGTGGCGGCATCGCCAACGGCGCGGCCGAGATCTTCACCGAGTCCGTCGACGGCGGTGCGGTCTGGGTCTACAAGAGCGAGATCACCGACAACGAGACGCTCGGCTTCGGCGGCGGCGTCCTGGACGTCGAGGGCACCACGACCCTGCACGACACGAAGGTCACCGACAACACGGCGGTGCTCGACGGGGGCGGCGTTGCCGTGGCCGACAGTCAGCTCACCCTCAAGCACGCCACGGTGGCCAGGAACAGCGCTGGCCGCGACGGTGGCGGTGTGGCGGTCGTCTCCGACAGCACCGCGACGATCGAGGACACCGCCATCAAGGACAACACCGCGGGGTCCGCCGGCGCTGGCCTCTTCAACGACGAGAGCCGCACGACGCTGCGCGACAGCGAGGTCGTCGGCAACCGGGCCATCGGCCCGTTCGCCCGGGGCGGCGGCATCCTCAACACCGAGGGCAGCGAGGTCACGCTCCACCGGACGAAGGTGGCGTACAACTTCTCCACCCTTGAGCCGGGAGGCATCTTCAACAGCCTCGGCGGCACCGTGACGCTGGACGACGAGTCCGCAGTCACCGCCAACCGTCCGACCAACTGCTTCAACGTTCTGGACTGCTTCGCCTGACCGGGTGGGGCTGAACCACATAGAACGCCCCTCCGAGCCGTCACCGGCTCGGAGGGGCGTACCCATTTGGGCAGGTCACGGGCCCACAGGCCGACTTGGGCAGGGGTGTGTCCGTCCGGTCCTCGCTGGGGGCAACATGAACCTAATGTGGGGTTGTTTCGGATACACCCCCGAGGCGAGGAACATTCTCATACGGTGTTTTTGGGAGCTACAACCGATTTGTAGCAGGGGACGACCGTCTGAGGGCGGCGACCCTGTCTGGTACGAGGAGAGGGCAGAGAGCTCCGATGTCCAACTACCTAACGAACAACGAAGCCTCCGGGCGGGCGACGGCCAAGAGCCGCCGCAAGCTCTGGCTCGCCAGCGGCGTGGCCGGTCTGACGGGCGTGATCAGTCTCGCGGCGGTGGGCGTCGCGGGCAGCGCCGGGGCGGTCGGCCTGAACTGGAACACCGCGCAGGTGAGCAAGGACGGCGACCAGCACGGTGACGAGGGTCGTGACTGGGACAAGGACCAGAACAAGGACAAGGACAAGGACCGGGACAAGGACCACGAGCGTGGGAAGGAGGTGCCCTGCGACACCGACAAGCTGATCCAGGCGATCGTGTTCGCCAACAACAAGCACGGCGGTGTGCTGGAGCTGGCCAAGGGCTGCACCTACAACCTGAGCCGCAACGACTACCAGGGCAACGGTCTGCCGGTCATCACCGAGAACATCACCCTCAAGGGCGAGCACACCACCATCGCCCGTGAGGCCACGGCCGACTACTTCCGGATCCTCAACGTCGGTCCTGGCGGACACCTCACCATCAAGGGCCTGACCGTCAAGGGTGGTCAGACCCTCGAACTGTTGAGCGCCGTCGAGCCGGCGGCCGTCTGGGCGTCCTACTCGGACTCCGAGGCGATCGCGGCGCAGGTGAAGGCCGGCGTTCCGCTGGACCAGGCCCTCACCGCGCGGCAGGCCAACCCGAAGGCCGGCCTGAAGGCCGCGCCGAAGGCGACCGCGAAGGCCGCCACGAAGGCGGCGCCGGGCGCCGTCACGCCGCTCGTCGAGGAGCCGGGTGACACCGACGGCGCGGGCATCCTGGTGCAGCCGGGCGGCTCCGCCGAGATCATCGAGTCCGAGGTCGTCCTCAACCAGTCCGGCGGCAACGGCGGCGGTGTGGCCAACTTCGGCACCACGAAGATCTGGCACAGCACCGTCGCGGGCAACACCGCCTTCTTCTTCGGTGGCGGTGTCTTCAACGCCGGCCTGCTCAAGGTCGAGGAGTCGAAGATCAAGGACAACACCGCGATCATCGGCGGTGGCGGCATCTCCAACGGCGCCGCGGAGATCTTCACCGAGGACGTCGACGGCGGCACGGTCGAGCTCAAGAAGACCGTGATCAGCGACAACGAGACGCTGGGCTTCGGCGGCGGCTACCTCGACATCGAGGGCAACACCACCGCGTACGACACCGAGATCACCTCGAACACGGCGGTCCTCGCCGGTGGTGGTCTGGCGGCGGCGGACAGCCAGCTGAACCTGCACAAGGTGACGGTCGCGAAGAACAGCACCGCCGGGGTCGGTGGCGGTCTCGCCATCGCCTTCGACAGCGCGGTGACCGTCGAGGACAGCTGGATCAAGGAGAACACCGCCGGCTTCTTCGGCGGCGGGGTCTTCAACGCCGGCAGCATCCTCACGCTGCGCAACAGCGAGGTCGTCGGCAACCGGGCCATCGGCCCGATCGGGGTCGGCGGCGGCATCTTCAACATCTTCGGCGAGGTCAACCTGTCGAAGACGAAGGTCGCCAACAACTTCTCGACCTTCGCGCCGGGCGGTGTGTTCACCTTCTTCGGGCCGGTGAACGTGGACGACAAGTCCGCCATCACCGCGAACCGCCCGACGAACTGCCTGGCCATCCCGGGCGGCGCCATCGAGAACTGCTTCGCCTGATCAAGAGCACGGAGCACGACGCACCACACGGACCGGCCCCCTTCCGCGACGCGGGAGGGGGCCGGTCCCCGCTCACTTCTGGACGAACACCGCCACGCTGCGCGCCGGCACCGTGAAGGTGCCGGACGCCCGGTCGAACGACGACGTCCGCAGCGCCGGGTCGGCCGAGTTGACCAGCACCGGGTGCAGCGACACGTCCGCGCCCCGCAGACCGGTCACCGTCTGCGTCGCCGTCTCCGGAGTGCTGTTGAAGACGACGGTCAGCGCGGTCCACGCCCCGCCGAGACCACGCGCGTCCAGCGTCATGGTCAGCACGCCCGGGGTCTCCGACTCGCCGGACAGGGGGAAGGCCACCCGTCGCTGCACCTGCTCGGCGCTGCCCAGCCCGAACACCGGCGACGACGCCCGGACGCGCAGCAGCTCGGCGTACCGGGCGTCGGTGGTGCCGATCGCCGCACAGTCGGGCACCAGGGCCGGGTCGGCCAGCAGCGGCTTCGCGTACGGCCACTTGTCCTGGTTGTCCTGCGCCGGTGGCAGGCCGACGCCGAACCCGTTGCCGCTGGCGCAGTCCCAGCGGATCTGGTTGAACCAGTCACCGGAGTTGAACGAGTTGCGGTCCAGCGACTTCGACCGCAGCCGTTCCGTGCCGGCGGTGACGAACCCGGCGCCCTGCCCCAGCACCACCGTGCTCAGCGCCAGCACCTGCATCCGGGACCGGTCCGCCGCGCTGGTGCCCTGCGGCAGCTTGTACGCCAACGCGTCGTACAGGATCTCGTTGTCGTGCGCGTCGACGTAGGTGACGGCCTCCCCCGGCGCGGCGGTGTAACCGGCCGGCGAGCCGTTGTAGTCCACCTGGGCCCCGGTGACCGTGCGCCCGGAGGTGTCGGTGAACCGGTAGTCCCGCAGGTTGCCGGTGAGGCCCACCTTGATCAGGTCGTGGGCGTGCAGCAGGCGGGCCTTCTGCTCGGCCGCCGACCCGTTCACCTCATCGCCGTTGGGGTCGGTGTAGAGCCCGGAGGCGAAGCCCTGCACGCGCGGGTTGGCGTCGAACGGGCCGCCACCGCGCACAGCGTCGCGCAGCCGGTCGTTGAACGTGCCGATGCCCGTGCCGGCCATGTTGGCCTGGGTGGCCTGCTCGAACCGGGCGTCGTTGGCGACCTCGCCGAAGTTCCAGCCCTCGCCGTACAGCATGATCGCCTTGCCGTCCACGCCGTCACCGGCGACGGTGAGCCGATCCAGGGCCGCCCGGACGGCCAGGATGTTCGCCTTGGGGTGGTGGCCCATCAGGTCGAACCGGAAACCGTCCACCTTGTACTGCCTGGCCCAGGTGACCAGCGAGTCGACCACCAGCTTGCCCATCATCGCGTGCTCGGGCGCGGTGTTCGCGCAGCAGGTGGAGTTGGCCACGGTGCCGTCGTCGAGCAGCCGGTGGTAGTAGCCGGGCACCACCTGGTCGAGCACCGACCTGGGGTCGACGCCGGCCGCCGCCGTGTGGTTGTAGACCACGTCCATGACCACCCGCAGGCCGGCGTCGTTCACTCCGGCCACCATGCGACGGAACTCGGTGGTCCGCGCCGCCCCGCTCGGGTCGAGGGCGTAGCCGCCCTCCGGAACGGTGTAGTGCAGCGGGTCGTACCCCCAGTTGTAGCCGTCGGTGTCGGCGACGGCCGCGACGCACGTCTGCTGCTGGTCCGAGTCCGGCGGCAGCGCCGCCAGGTCACAGGCCGGCTGGCGCTGGTCGGCCCGCTTCTCGGGGATGGTGGCGAAGTCGAACGCCGGCAGCAGGTGCAGGTGGGTGACGCCGGCGTCGCCGAGCGCCCGCAGGTGTTTCATGCCGGCGGTCCCCGGGTCGGTGAACGCCAGGAACGTGCCCCGCCGCTGCGCCGGCACGGTGTCGTCGGCGATGGAGAAGTCACGCACCGACAGCTCGGAGATCTGCGCCTTCGAGGCCGGCACCGCGGCCGGCTTGCGCAGCGTCCGCCAGCCCGGCGGGGCCAGCGCCGCGTCGTCGAGATCAACGAGCTGGCTGTGCGTCGAGTCCGCCGCGAGGGACACCGAGTACGGGTCGGTGACCGACGCGGTGACTATCCGCTGCGCGGCCGGCTGCCACGCCTGCACCCGGTAGCGGTAGTACTTCCCCGTCCAGGCGTGGCTGCCGCGTACCGACCAGACGCCGGTGCGGTCGTCGCGGCGCATCGCCACCGTCGTCGGCGCGGCCGTGGGCGAGTCGAACAGTTCCAGCTCCACCGTCCGGGCGGTCGGCGCCCAGAGCGCGAGGCTCGGCGTCCGGCCGGCGAAGGTCGGGCCGAGCGTGACCTTGGTGGCCCGGGAGTACACGTCGTCGAGCACGCCGGGGATCTGCACGCCGGTCGCGGCGAGCAGCTTGCCCTGGGCGTCGCGCTCGGTGACCAGCAGCTGTCCGCGCAGCGCCGCCGGCACCTTCGCCAGGTCACCGCGGTCGAGGGTGAAGGCCCGGTGGGACCACAGGTGCGGGAACGCCGCGCGCTGGGCCTCGGTGAGCCCGTTGCGCTGCGCGCGCAACGGCAGACTGGTGTACGCCCCGGACAGCTCCCCGTCGACGACGCTCACCCCGCCGGCCGGGGCGGCCACCAGGGCGTACACCCGACCGTCGGTAGGTGGGGTCTGCCAGGCCACCGTGGACCTGTCGATCCAGTGCGCCTTCTGCTTGCCGATGTCGGTGTCCCCGCCGGCGCTGGTCGCGGTCGACGGCAGCAGCCGCCCCGGGGTGCCGGCGAGCAGCCACACCTCCCGTCCGGCGCTGGCGAAGTCGAGCCGCTGGTCGTCGGGCAGGTCCTTGGTGTCGCCCTTGTGCAGGATGTAGTTCAGCCCGGTGGCCCCGGCCGCCAGCGGCACCCGGAACACCGCGCCGAACGCGTCGGTCGACGTGGGCGCGAGCGGGGTGGCCCAGTCGGTCGGGTTGGCCGCGCCGTCCCACAGGTGCAGACCCCAGCCGTCGTAGGTGCCGTCGGCCCGCCGGTAGTGGATCACCGCGGTGCCCTCCTCGACGGGCGGGTCCGACTGGCCGGTGGCCGCCTGCCTGCTCGGGTAGATCGCCGGGTCACCCTGCTTGAGCCAGATCTCACCGGTGGCGCTCACGTCGATACTGCGGTCCTGGGCGACGTCCTTGGTGCCGTTCTTGTCGACCACCACGAAGCCCACCGACTTCGCGCCCGGCTTGAGCTTCACCCAGGCGAACCGGCCGTAGGAGTCCTCCCCGGCGAACGGTTGCCCCGTGGGCCACTCGGTGACGTACGCCGGGTCGATGTCGCCCCAGGCGTACAGCCCCCAGTCGTCGTACCCCCCGGCCGGGCGCTGGTAGTGCACCACCGCCCACTCCCGGGATCCACCCAGCTCGGGCGTGCCGACGACCGCGACGGACCGGGCGGTGGCGGTGCGGCCCCGGCCGTCCCGGACGACCGCGCGGTACTCGACGCGGGTGCCGCCGGCCAGCCCGTCCAGGTCGTGGTGCACGGTGTACGGCGCGTGGTCCGCGCTGCCCAGCAACGTCCACCGGCCGCCGCCGACCCGGGCCGCCACCGTGACGGTCGACAGCGGGTCGCCGGTCACCTGTGCGGTGACCGCCGCGCGGGTCGCCACCGACGCGTCCGGCGCGGGGGTGGTGATGGTGATGGTCGGCGTGCCGCTCGGCCGGACGATGGGGCTGCCCGCGCGGTACACGGCCGCCGACAGCGGCGGCACGGTCAGCGTGACCTTCCCGTCGCCGCCCGCCTTCGCGCTGGCGGAAGCGCCGTAGATGCCGGTGAAGGTGGCGCCGGCCGACCAGGTGTCCACGCTGACAGTCTGCGCGGTCGCGGCGTTGTTCACCGCGACGAGGTACTCGGTCCGGTCAGCGGGCGCGACGCGGGAGGCGGCGAACACGCCGGGACCGTCGGCGGCGTACCGGGTGACCTGGATGCCGTCGCGCAGCGCGGGGTGCGCCTGGCGCAGCCGGCCCAGCTCGGCGATCGTCCGGTACAGCGGGTGGGCGGTGTCGAACTGGTCGCTGGCGTGGGTGCGGTCGGTGCCGAGCAGGTCGTCGTCGAGGTAGTCGGGCACCTTCGAGGCGAACATGTCCTGCCGGGCGTCCTTGTCCCCACCGGGGCCGGTGAAGCCCTGCTCGTCACCGGAGTAGATCACCGGCTGGCCGCGGGTGAGGAACATGAGCTGGTGGGCGAGCTGGTCGCGGCGCAGGTGACTGGCCGGGTCGGTGCCGCCGCCGGCGATGAACGACCCGATCCGGCCCATGTCGTGGTTGCCGAGGAAGGTCGTCAGCCGGCCGGCGTCGGTGTCCCGAGCGGCGTAGAGGTCGTCCCGGGCGTACACGTCGGCGAGGGCCTTCGCCGAGCCGGCACCCGCCGTGTAGCCCCGCGCGGCCTCCTGGAACGCGAAGTCGAGGGTGGCCGGCAGGCCGCCGCGGCGCACGTACGTCGAGGTGACCTCCGGATCGGCGCTGTACACCTCGCCGAAGACGAAGAAGTCGCGTCTGCCGGCCGTCTCGGCGGCCCGCTCGACGCCCCGGGTGAACTGCGGCCAGAAGTCCATGTTGACGTGCTTGACGGTGTCCAGCCGGAACCCGTCGACGCCGGTCGCGCCGATCCAGTCCCCGTACGCCTTGGTCATCCCCTGGACCACCTCGGGCCGTTCGGTCCACAGGTCGTCGAGACCGAAGAAGTCGCCGTACTCGCTGTTCTCGCCGGCGAACGTGGAGTCGCCCCGGTTGTGGTACATGCTGGCGTCGTTGAGCCAGGCCGGCACCTTCACCGTCGCGTCACCCGGCTCGGGAAGGACCGGCGTGTACGGGCCGGCGTTCGCGTCGACGGTCGGGAAGTCCCGGCTGCCGTCGGCGTAGTTGCGGTCCTCGAAGGCCCGCCCCCGCGCGTCCGTGTACGGCGAGGTCGCCTTGTCCACGTAGGCGTAGCGGTCCTCGGCGTACCTGATGACGTCGGCGGTGTGGTTGACCACCACGTCGAGATAGACCTTGATGCCTCGCCGGTGCGCCAGCGAGACCAGCTCCTTGAGCTGGGCGTTCGTGCCGAAGTGCGGGTCGACCTGGGTGAAGTCGGTGATCCAGTAACCGTGGTAGCCGGCGGAGATGTCGTTCCCCTCGCCCTGCACCGGGCGGTTCTTGAAGATCGGGGCGAGCCAGATGGCGGTGGTGCCCAGGCCCTGGATGTAGGCCAGCTTGTCGATCACGCCCTTGAGGTCACCGCCGTGGTAGAAGCCCTTGTCGGCCGGGTCGAGACCGGTGCGCAGCCGGTCGCCGGTGAGCCTGCCGGAGTCGTTGCGGCGGTCGCCGTTGGCGAACCGGTCCGGCAGGACGAAGTAGAACTGCTCGGCACGCGCGGTGTCGGCGCCCGCGGCCAGCAACGCGTCGGCGCTGGGCTCGTCGCGCCATTGGACCGCGCCGGCCGCGGTCCGGGATTCGGCGCTGGACGGCCGGGGGTCGGCGTTGGCGCCGAGTGGACCGGCGGTGGCCGGCGCGCCGACGAGAGTGACGGTGAGCAGGCTGACGAGCGCGAGCAGGGCGGTACGGCGTATCGGCGGGGGTTTCATCGACGGCCTTCCTCTGGTCGTGATTGGCCGCACGCTAACCCTTGCCGCAACGAACTGCAATACCTTGCAAACAAAGTCGTAACAGAGCAGCAAACTTGCGGAAGGCTCGCTCAGAACCCGCTACAACGCGCCCCGTCGACAGTGCACCCGCGCGGCGTCGAGGACGCCCGCTCCAGGTGGAACCGCAGCGCCACCGACCCACCGGCCGGCACGTCCACCCCGCTGACGTACGTGAAGCCGCCGTCGAACTGCCGCAGCGTCCCCTGGGGCACGCCCTCCACCCAGGTGGTCACCAGTCGACCACCGGCGAACTCGAACCGCACCGTCCAACCCCGGTCCACACCGGACCCGTTGACGATCAGCACCTCGCCGATGAAACCACCGTCGAAGCTCTGCACCACCCGGTAGCGTCCGCTCACCGCCGACGGCTGCTGCGACGGCCGGATCGGCGGTCGCGCCGACGTCGACGCCACCGTCGGACCGACCGTCGACGGCCGCGACGTGACCGGCGTGACCGGCGCGCTCGGCGGCAGCCCGCTGGCCCGCGGCGACAACCCAGGCAGCAGCGCCGAGTTCTGCGGCAGCGGCGTCGGCGACAGCCCGGACGGCGACACCGGCGCCTGCGGCAACGGCAGACCCGCCGGTGGCGGCCCGCCGTCCCGCGCCGGACTACGCCCCCGGTACGCGCCCAGCGCCACGAAGAGCAGGACCACCATCACGACGACGCCGGCGCCCACCACGATCCACGGCGACGACGCGATGGCCGCCGGACCGTGCGACGGTCGCGGGGCACGACGCATGCCGGACATGTACCTCCCTCAGCGGGCCGTCCGGGCAGCCTAGCGATCGACGGCCCGCCCCGGAAAGCGTCGGCGTCGCGCGCGACGCGCCCGACGCACGGTCAGCTGAGCCGGCACTCCACCCCGTTGATCACGCACCGCACCGGACGCTGCGCCGATCCATCCCAACTGACCCGCAACCGCAGGGTCTGCGTGTCCCCCGCACCCAACGACTCTCCGCCGCTGAGCACGAACGCGCCGTCACCCTGCGCCGCCACCGAGATCCCCGCCGCCCCGCTGACGCGCAGACCCCGCGTGTCATCCGCGAAGGCCAACTCCACCCGCCAGTCCACCGACCGGTCCGACCCGTTCGTCACCGACAGCGTGGCATCGGTCGCGTTCCAGCCATCCGTGCCGACCTTGTACTGCGCCGACACCGCCGGGTCCTTTGTCGCCAGGGCCGCGGCGCTCGTCGCGCCCGGCGACGGCGACTTCGTGGTGACGCGCGGCGACGGCGTCCGGCTGCTGCGCGACGCGCGCGGCGACGCCGACCGCCGCTCCAACCCACCCGGTGTCGGGGCCGACGACGCGGCAGCCGGCGTCGTCGGCAGGAACACCGGCGGCGCGGCCTGCGGCGCGCTTTCCCGCTCCCGGGTACGGAACGACAACAGCGCGACCACCAACAGCACCGCCAGCGCGCAGACGCCCACCAGCACCACGATCCACGGCAGCGACAGCACCACTCGCGCCGTCCGCGGACCTCCCGCGCCGTCCGGCCCCACCGCCATCAGGTCTCCCCTCGTCCCACCGACGCGACAGCGTAGCCAGCGCCGGGCGGACCGGAAACCTGGCGGGTACGGATCAGACCGACCGGCCCCCTCCGTCCGGAAAACGGCTCGGGCGCGTCGACGCTCCGCTGGCGGTCAGCCCGTCCGGACGACCGTGCAGATCAGCGGCCCCTCACCCGAGATTCGCAGCAGGTAGCGGTACCGCTCCCCCGGCACCGCACGCCCCTGGCTGTCCAGGAACTCCCACTCGACCGACACCAGGGTCAGCAGCGCGGACACCGCCTGCACGTCCTCGATCCGGGCGTGCGCGGCGATCAGCTCCCGGTCCTGGTAGTCGGGTGCGGCGCCCACAAAGGACAGCGCGACCGCCGCCAGCGAGGTGAACGAGAAGCTGTACGTGTCCGCCACCACCAACCCGGGTAGGGCGTAACACCCACCGAGGGACGGCAGGTCGCCCGAGGTCAACGCGGCGCCGTACCGGTCGAAGAACCCGGTCAGCGTGTCGAGATCCGTGGAGGCGTTCACGGGGACAGCAATTGCCCCGCGCCGGGTGGGCCAAACCTCGGGCCGAGCCTCAGCGGGGCGGGACCCGCACCTCGATCTCCGTACCCAGTCGGGCGCCCCCGGCCAACCCCAGGTCGTCACCACTCCAGAACCGGCCCGGGTCGTACCAGTTCGGACGCTTGCCGGCGGGCAGCAGGCCCATCGCCTCGTAGGTCACGGCCACCACCTCGGCGCAGTACGCCGTCTCCAACGCCCGATCCCGAGCGGCCGCGCTGGTCGGAGCGGCAGTTGTCCCCCGGTTGGCCGCACTGCCCGCAGCGACCGGGGTGACCCCGTCGGTCGAAGCGGTCGGTGTGGCCCCGTTGGTCGAAGCGGTCGGTGTGGCCCCGTTGGTCGAACCGGTCGGGGTGGCCGAAGCAGCGGGATCGATCCAGGCCGCTTGGGCGGCCCGCGATACGGCTCGGAGTGCCGCCCGGCCAGGACCCGGCAACGACGGCACCCGGCCGCGCACCCACCGCCACGCCAACTGGGCGGTCGACGGGAACGGCGTGCCGTCCAGGCGCGCGACGGTCCGCAGCACCGCGCGTTCCATCTCGCCCTCCGCCGGCGGGTCGAGCTGCCGCAGCCAGGCCCGCTGACCGTACCGGTTGGCCCACACGCAGACCGCGTCTCGCAGGTCGTGCAACTGAACACCGCGCTGGTGCGTGCCCGACCACAGGTCCGGCAGGGACTTGCCCAACTCCGCGTGCCACATCAGCGGCGGCATGTCGTCCAGCACGACGGCCATTCCGACGTGGTTGACCGGACTGTTCGTGGTGAACTGGATCGCCCGGTCCGGCACGCTGCGGCCCCGGAACACCCACACGTCACCGGTGCGGGTCAACTCGACGGCCTCATCCAGGCTGATGCTCATGAGGGACTAGCCTAGGCCGATGCGGCAACGAGTGCGGTGGTGGAAGGTCCTCGGCCTGGCCGGCCTCGCCGGGGTGGCAGCGTCCGGTGTGGTCATTGCCCGGGCCGAGCGGCGCCGACGCGCGTACACCCCGGAGGAGATCCGGGAGCGACTGCGGGAACGTCACGCCCAGGCCAACGACGCGGCGGACTCCGCCTAACCACCCGCCGGTCCAACCTCCGGGCAACCGAGGCAGGTCCGTGCGGGCATGATCGTGCTCGATCCTGGTTGTAGTGGCCTCGGCCGCGCGACGAGGGCCCTCTTTCCTGGTTCGAGCACGATCTTGCGCCGTGTGCGCCGTCTCAGACTTCACTCGGGTTGGTGCGCCCTGGTCGGTGAGAGAGCACTTTCGGGGATGTTGCTGCCTCAGCGGGTTCTGAGGCAGCAACATCCCCGATACTGCGCAGATCACCGAGCGTCGGATTGTGATTTTGTCCGGTTTCGGTAGTCCAACGCGCTTGGACACGCGCGGACGATCGTGCCCGCCCCTTTGATCGACTCCAGGTCAGCGATATCGGGGTATCCCGCACGCCCGGACACCCCGACATCGCCGACGTCGACTCGATCACGCCCCCACATCTCCCCGGAGACACCGGATCGCCCGGGTGATCCACTCCGGCCGGTGATGTGGGGGCGTCCCTCTGCGCGGACGCCCCCAGATCGGCGCTCTGGTGACGATCACGCCGGTGGGGCCCGTGCACGGCGTCACGGATGCGATGTCTGTCCGGGTTTGGGCCGTCGGCATGCTGTGGTCGGTGACACCGAGCGGGCGGAATCGCGGGCCGGGCGGGGTCGTTATACCTGGCACGCCGTCGCGACCCCCGGGTCGCAGCCCCGGCCGCCGGGAACACCCGCCAGGCCGGCGTCGTTACACCCCCCGCACCGCCGAGCAGCTCGCCGGCCCAGAGCCGGTAGCCGCGGCCGGGAACAGCCGCCAGGCCGGCGTCGTTACACCCCCCGCGCCGCCGAGCAGCTCGCCGGCCCAGAGCCGGTAGCCGCGGCCGGGAACACCCGCTGGGTCGGTGTCGTTACATCCCCCGCGCCGCCGAGTAGCTCGCCGGCCCAGAGCCGGTAGCCGCGGCCGGGAACACCCTCCGGGTCGGTGTCGTTACATTCCCCGCACGGCCGAGCACCACCGGCCGTCCCCGGTCCCCTAGCGGGGGAATGATCCGCTGGCCTGGACCGTTGGACCACCCTCCGGAACATCCGAGCAGGCCCCTGCTGGGCCGCCGGCTGATCCCCCCACGATCTTTCCCCGCCCGGCATGCCCCCGTGTGCCGAGTGCGCGTTTCCCCCGAC